>JAEELT010000041.1 GCA_016282855.1 Clostridiaceae bacterium
GCACCGTTAAGCGGGCGATTCTCGTACGGGTCACCACCAAAATGACTCACCCTGTGGGGTGGGTCATTTTTTTTGCTGAAAGCAAAGACGGGAATCGAACAGGGCGCGAGCGAAGGTAAGAGGCAATCATTTTAATTATCCCGCCGAAGTCCCGAGCCTTGCCGCGGGATTTCCGCTTTTCATCGGCCGTCTTATTCTCTCTTGATAAACCGGGCCGTTTGTGATATATTTAACCCGGAATCGGGCAGCGCTCTGCCCCAAGGAGGTCGTATTATGAAAAAACTGATTTGCGCTTTGCTTGCTCTCACGATGCTCGCGTCGCTTTGCTTTGCCGGCTATGCCGAAAATGAGCCGAAATCATACGGCGCTTACAAGCATGTGTTTATTATCGGCGTTGACGGAGCCGGCAGATTCTTTAAGGATGCCGAAACTCCCGAGTTTGACAGAATATTCGCAAACGGCGCGGTTGACTACACCGCCCGCGCGGAAGTAAAAACAGACAGCGGCCCTAACTGGGGAGCTATCCTCACCGGCGTTTCAATATTCAAAACCGGCCTTCAGAACGGAGTTACAGGGGATAAAGAAAGAACGAGCGAAACAGAGTACCCTACCGTTTTCACTTACCTTCGCAAGGCAAGGCCCGGCTCGGTGCTTGCCTCATTTGTAAACTGGAACAATATAAACTACGGTATAATAGAGAATGATATAAATGTAAATAAGGTCAATGTGCCGGATGATGAGAAACTCACAGACGCTATTTGCGCATATTTTGATGAGGGCAACGCGCCCGAGCTCTTCTTCGTGCAGCTTGACAGCGTTGACCATGTGGGCCACGAAAAAGGCAGCAAGTCAGAGGATTATATGAAGCAGATAAGCGTGGCTGACGGCTATGTCGGCAGGATATATGACGCCGCCGCGCGCAACGGGCTTATGGACGACGGTCTCTTCATAGTGGTTGCCGACCACGGTCACACCACTGCCGGCGGGCACGGCGGACTTACAATGAGAGAGAGCCAGGTGACCCTTGCCGTTACGGGCAAAACAGTCGCGAAGGGCGGCAAGATGAGCCCTGAAACGCGCAACAGGGATGTCGCGGCGATTGCTCTTTATGCTCTGGGCGTTGAGAGACCCGATGTTATGACTGCCGTTATCCCTTCGGATGTTTTCACCGATGTAAATGGCGAAACAAGACCCGCGGGCAAAGATTTCGCGGACACTTTCGTTTCGGCTCTTGCCTGGATAATAACCCGGATTACCGGAATTGCAGGGTGATTTATGTACCCCGAAAAGCTTGAAAAATATCTCTTAAAAGTGCAGAAGCCCGGCAGATACACCGGGGGCGAGCTTAACAGCATTGTCAAAGACAAAGACAGTGTGGATATCTCATACGCCTTCTGCTTCCCCGATACTTACGAGATAGGCATGTCGCATCTCGGCATGAAGATTCTTTACGCCCTTGTAAACTCGCGTGATGACGCAAGGTGCGAAAGAGTGTTTGCCCCCGATGTGGATATGGAAGAGATTATGCGTGAAAACGGCATATTGCTCTACGGCCTCGAAAGCGGCGAAGCGATAAAGGATTTTGATATAATCGGCTTCACAATGCAGTATGAGCTCAGCTACACCAACCTGCTCAATATGCTGGACCTCGCGGGTCTGCCCGTGAGGAGCGCTGACAGACATTCTCTCACACCCATAGTGGCTGCGGGGGGTACCTGCGTGTGCAATTTTGAGCCGATGGCCGATTTTGTGGACCTTACTATGCTCGGAGACGGCGAGGAGGTCACAATGGACCTTATCGACCTGCTTAAGCGCTGCAAGGCAGACGGCAAAACCAAAGAGGAGTTTCTGCAGGCGGCGGCTCAGATACCGGGTGTGTATGTGCCCTCGCTTTATGATGTTTCTTATAACGATGACGGCACGGTGAAAGCAATCACGCCCAAATGCGGCGCTCCCGAAAAGGTTGTAAAGCGCAATGTGGCCGACCTTGACAGTATGTTTTCGCCCGAGTCCTTTGTTGTTCCCTTCCTTGAAACGGTGTTTGACAGGACAACCGTTGAAATATTCAGAGGGTGCATCAGAGGGTGCCGCTTTTGCCAGGCGGGCTTCATAAACAGACCCCTCAGAGAAAAATCCCCCGCAGAGGTCGAAAGGCAGTGCAGAGCAATCTGCGGCTCAACGGGTTATGATGAAATATCCCTCTGCTCGCTTAGCACGAGCGATTATCTGGGGCTCGAGGAGCTGCTGCGCTCCATGCTTCCGTGGGCAAACGAAAATCAGATAAATGTGGCTCTGCCGTCTCTCAGGGCGGATAACTTCCCAAAAGAGCTTATGGAGCAGCTCAACACCGTGCGAAGGAGCGGGCTCACTTTCGCCCCGGAGGCGGGCACGCAGAGACTCAGAGATGTTATAAACAAAAATATTACCGAAAAAGAGGTGCTTTCCACCTGCGCTCAGGCTTTCGCCGGCGGCTGGACGGCCGTGAAGCTTTACTTTATGATAGGGCTGCCGACCGAAACGCCCGATGATATTGCCGGCATAGCCAACCTTGCTCAGGCTGTGGTGGAGGAATACTATCACTGTGAAAACAAGCCAAAGGGCAAGGGAGTGAATGTGAGCATAAGCCTGGCGTCTTTTGTGCCCAAGCCCTTCACACCTTTCCAGTGGGAGGCGCAGGACAGGCCCGACACCCTGATTGAGAAACAGGCTTTTCTTATGGAAAATGTGAAATCGCGCAAGATAACCGTGTCGCGCCACGTGCCGCGCACGAGCTTCCTTGAGGGCGTATTCGCCAGGGGAGACAGGCGCCTTTGCTCTGTGATAGAAACTGCCTGGAGAAACGGCTGCAGGTTTGACAGCTGGGAGGAACATCTGAAATTTGACACCTGGATGCAGAGCTTTGAGGATAACGGGCTTGATCCTTATTTTTACACCGCGCGAAAAAGAGATTTTGATGAGATTTTTCCCTATGAGCATATGGATTACGGAGTAACCAAGGAGTTTCTCAGGCGTGAAAATTTAAAAGCGCACAGCGGTCAGACAACGCCGCCGTGCCGCGAGAAATGCTCCGCCTGCGGAGCTGCAAGGCTGAACGGAGGTGTGTGCAATGAACTTCGTAAGGCTGTGGTATAAAAAAAGCGGCCTTGCCGTTTACACCTCGCACCTTGATATGAACCGCTGTTTCACAAGGGCTGTCAGACGGGCGGGCATACCGCTGTGGTACACGGAGGGCTTCAATCCCCACCCGTATCTGACCTTTTTGCTTCCGCTGCCCCTGGGCACTGCGGGAGAGAGAGAACCGGTTGACATAAGAACTCTTGAGGATATGACCCCCGAAGAGATTAAAAGTCGCCTTAATTCGGTGCTGCCCGAAGGCGTTGAAATAGTGGATGTGACTCAGGCAAAGGACAAGGCAAACGAGGTTGAATCCGCTTTGTATGAGATTGAAACGGTATTCGCTGCGCAGGAAGCTGCGCAGACCTTTGCCCGCGAAGCCGCGCAGATAATGGCCGGCGGCTCGCTTGAGGCTGAAAAGCGCTCAAAGAGGGGAGTGAAAACCGTAAATCTGTGTGACTATGTTTTCGGCTTTGACGCTTCCTCAAACGGAAAAAGTGCGGTTTTTCGCACCGTGCTCGCTACCGGCACTCAAAACAATCTTGCGGTCTCCCTGCTTGAGGAAACGCTGGAGCAGCGCCTCGGCGCAAGCCCCGAAAAATGCTCAATCACACGCAGAGAAATATATAAGACAGGCAGAAAATTATTTGAATAAAAAAACAATCTCCCGCGATACTCCGGTATCACGGGAGATTTTTTCATGCAAAGTGTTATGCCGCGCCCTGCGGCTTTGCGCGATTAAATACCGTATTTGATTTTTATTCTTCCCAGCTTCTCGGAAAACGGCTTGGCGAGCAGCGCGGTGAAAACCACGTTTGATACAGCGTAAACCGCCGTGTAAGGGGCTGCGGATGAAATGCTCGCGATGTAGTAGGAGAGCCTGAAAGTGTTGTATGCCCATATAACGGTCCACACGTCCATAATAAAAGAGTAGGCAAGGCCTGCAAAAAAGGTGTAAACACACAGGCGTACGGTGTGCCCGGCAAACTGCTTTGAAAATACACCCGCAATAAGCCCTATCATGCCCCAGGCAAACATCTGAAACGGTGTCCATACGCCCTGCCCCGCAAAAATATTGGATATAAGGGCAGAGAAGGCCCCTATCATAAACCCCGCTTCGCCGCCCAGATAAACGGCGAAAAGCACGGTGACAGCCGTTATGGGATTCACCCCCGGCACAAAGGAGAAAACAGCCCTGCCAACGCTCGCCATGGTAACTGCCGCGGCGGCAAGCACAAGGCGCCGGGTGCCTGTCTTTCTGCGGTCAAATCCGCAGGCGAAAAGCATAACCGAGAGTGCGGCAACGGCAAAAATGCCGTAAGAATAATTTTTGCTTCTGAAAATGAATACGCCTGAAAGCACCACAGCGGGTATGAAGACAAACAGAATAAGTACCGAGAGGGCTTTTCTGAGTTTTTCGTTTTTACCGGATATCATAGCCTGCCCTCCGTTATTCCCGACACATCGTCCGGGGTAATCACGCCGGGGCATAATCCGGAGGCGATTTTCGCAGCGGATGTAGTGTAAAAAAGATTCTCGGAAAAGAACCTGCGCGGTGTGTCAACACACATCACTTCGCCGCGGAAAAACATCGCGGCGCGGTCGGCGCAGCGGGCGGCAAACTCCACATCGTGGGTCACCGTAATGACGGTAACGCCGCTGTCTCTGAGCTTTTTCAGCTCATCGCACACGGCGGTTTTCGCATAGCTGTCAAGCCCTTTTGTGGGCTCGTCAAGCAGCAGGATTTTCGGCTTTGAAGCAAGGGCAATGGCGAGAGCCGCAAGCTGCTGCTCGCCGCCGCTCAGGTCATAAGGATGGGTCTCGGCAACATAAGATAAATCAAACCCCGGCTCATCAAAGCTGATATGCGCCTTCCTGAATTCCTCACGCAGGGTGCTTTGCAGAAACATCGGCTGAACATCCTGAGGCAGCAGCGCAACGCAGTTATCATAGAGCGACTGCCCCTTGTATTTCCTGATGTTTTTTCCGAGTATTTCCACACTGCCCGCATAAGGAGTGAGAAGACCGGCGATGGTGTAAAGCAGGGTGGATTTGCCGGAGCCGTTTGCTCCGAGCAGGCAGAAAACCTCGTTTTCGTAAACGGTCAGAGAGGCGTTTCTCAGAGCGTCGGGGGAGTTCCTGTCGTATCTGAAATATACATTTTTCAGTTCAACAGCCTTCGCGCCGCGCTTCGGTTCATCATCTGCGCTGAGCGGGGCGCAGGGGACAAAATGCTCGGCAAAGTATTTCTTGCCCTGGCTTACCGTGAGCGGGCACTCGCCCTGAGCCCCGAGGGCTTTGTATATCCTTACGCTTCCGGGCATGGAAGCTATGATTCTGTCATTGTCAATCACGCTTTTTATTGTTTCGCGTGTTTCGCCGAAGGCGGTAACTCTGCCGCCCTCAAGCACGCAGAGCTTATTGCACAGCGGCACAACATTTTCAAGCCGATGCTCGGTGATGATAATAGTCATGCCGAGGTCCTCATTGAGCTTTTTGAGCGTGGTCATAAAGTCCGACGCGGCAACGGGGTCAAGCTGAGAGGTGGGTTCATCGAGAATAATCACTTCGGGATTCATCGCGAGTACGCCGGCAAGCGAAATCATCTGCTTCTGCCCGCCGGATAAATCCGCTGTGTCGGCGTCAAACAGGCTGTCTATGCCGAAATAGCTCATGATTTCCGCAAGGCGCCGCTTCATCAGATTTTGTTCACAACGCAGGTTTTCCATGCCGAAAACAATCTCGTGCCAGACCTTGTCAGTCACAATCTGATGCTCGGGCGACTGCTGTACAAAGCCGATTTTGCAAGACTCTTCGGGCGATAGCTCATCTGTGTTGACACCGCCGAAAAGCACTGAGCCGCTTTTGCCGCCGAGCGGGGTAAGCTCCGGTTTCATCAGGCGCAGCAGGGTGGTTTTGCCGCTGCCGGTAGGGCCGCAGAGCGCGACAAAATCACCGCGCTCAATTTCAAAAGAAACATCGTTTATTATCGTATCGGAAGACGGATATCCGAATGTGAGATTTTTGACCTCAAGCAACGCCATTTCAGCCTGTTCCCTCCTTCCGTTACGCTCGGGCAGATGCAGAGCAGCCCGTAGCCGATATAGCCGAGCATCGCGAGCGGCTGGGTTGATATCTTATCCATATAGGGATAGAAGTTATAGAAAAGCGCGTTTTTTGCCGTCGCATATACGGCGCAGGCGGCAAACACCAGCGAAAACGCAAGGAAGAGCGCGTCGCGCCTCGCAAAGGGATAAAGAGAATAGTTGCGCCGCCTTCGCCCGCTGTAGCCCCTTGCGGACATGCTGTCGGAGGTGATTATCGTTTTTTCAATCATATATGACAGCAACCCGGAGAACACTCTCATTGTACCTCTCAGGCGTGAGACAATGGTTTCGTCTTTATAAAGCCCCAGCGCTTTCTGGTCGGTGCTCATCTGCCTTGCTTTGCGTATATACATAGGAATAAATCTCAGGGCCATTGTCACGACAAGCGCCGCTTTACGGGAAACAAAGCCGAGAATATAAGTAATCTTATCCGATGTCATAATGGCAGAGAACGAGGCAAACCAGTAAACCGCGCCGGAGAGCATAATGCCCAGAAACAGCCCGTAAAGGGCTGCTTCCACAGTAACATTATGATTGTTTATCACCACTATTACCGTTGACCCGATATGCCCGAAAACAGGGTTGAATACCATGCAGGCGATAGTCATAAGCACGGTCCAGATGTGTATTTTTTTATCTTTTTTCACAGGCAGGGCAAGGCGGAATGCCAGCGCGCCCGCGAGCGAAATCAATGAGATTACGGGATTCATCGTGAATATGCCCGCGACTATGACACAGGCGAAGAAGATAAACACCGTAAGCGGATTGAAAATATCAAAGCAGGTCATTTAAGATCCTCTCCGAGATTTGTAGTATAGCGCCACTCTATGTTATCACCGTCACTCAGCGTATATTCGCCGCAGCCCACATCGCCGAAATCGCCGTTCACGCTGAACATCCAGCCCGACAAATCGCCGTAACTGAACTCGCGCAGGAAGTTTATTCCCGCAATGTAGGCGCCCGAATGGTCAGTAAGAGTTCTGGTGGAGTCTTCAATCTGAATATTGTATTGCTTTGCCGCCGATATAAGGCAGTCATAAGCGGTTGAGCCGGCAGGCAGTATGAATTCCGTGCTTTCGAGTATGATTCCGTCAGCCGGGGTTATATCCTCGCTGCCTCTGCCCGCTACGGTTTTGCAGTCTATGCTCATGGTGACGGCAATGGTGTCCTCACCCGGAGCAGTGCCCTGCGCGGAGTAATATTCGTCCGGTCTCTGTATGTCGCTTATCATGATTCCGGCCGTGATAAGCGCTGCAGCCACTGCGAGAGCAATGAAATTGACCGGCTTTCTCTTTTTCTTAATTATAAGTACGGCGCAGATAATCGCGGCGGCCGACCACACGGCAATAACCGCAATCTGCTTTAAAGGAAGGGGGCTGCTTTCGTCCTCCGGCTCATCGGAAGGAGTCGGCTCAGGCCCTTCAAAATATGATTCATCACCGGCCGGGGTCTGTGTTTCGGCCGGGGTCTGTGTTTCTGTTTCGTCTTCCTGTCCTGAAGAATACTCAACGGTAAAGGTTTCAAATGATGCGGTTTCGGTTATATCGCCCGGTGCCTGAGCGGATGTCTCCGCCAATGAAGAAACGGCTGACTGATTTGCGGCGGCAGAAGAATGAGCTTTTGTGTTTGCGGGTTCGGTTACAGGGGGAGCGGCTGTTGTCGCTGCCGGTTCGGGAGCTGCCGCTGTTTTTCCTCTGCCCCCGGTTGTGGTTTCGCGCCTTGACCTGACGGTTACGTTTTCAGGCCTTGTTACGGTAGGCGATGCGGTGGTGCCGGTGCTTTCGGGCGCAGTGGTTTTGCCGCCCGTGCGCCCGGACTTTCTTGTTGTTTCCGGTGTTACGGGTGCGGGTGATGAGGTGCCGGAGGGTTTAGAGGTTGATGCGGGCTTAGCGGTTGACGAAGGCTTCGATGAGGTCTGCGCAGGGGAAATGTCGGTTTTTACTCCGGAGTTCAGGTCATAAAGCCTGCCTTTGCCCTTATCAAGGCGGTAAATCGAAATAAGTGAGTAAAGCACCTGTGAAGTCGCGGATATATTGTACTGCCCGTCCTTTGTGTGGGAGTAGCCGAAGTCTGTAGCTTTGAAATCCATCATGGAATCAACAGGCGACCTTCCTCCCTTTATGAATCGCGCATCGGTCAGGGGGTTTATGCCAAGGGATGTGAGCGCCACAATGACCTGGGCTGCGCTCTCGGGATTTTTCGCGCTGTAATAGCTTGAAAAACCTCCGTCGCTGAGCTGCCTTGAAGAGAGGAGCGATATTGCTCTGTCAACAGCTTCTCTGACGGCTGAGTTTCTTGCGTAATACGGGGCAAGGCACTGCACCGCCATAGCTGTGATATCAACATCGGATGTGCCCGTATCCGTGTTGAGCGCCCAGCCTCCGTCGTCAAACTGTACGGACAGGAGGTAGTTTATTATATCATCCGCCTTATATTTTGACGAGGTGTAGCCGTTTGAAATAAGGTGAAGCCCGAAAATATAGCTCATAATCCCGAGCTTGCCTATTTCATTGTTGACCGTTGTCTTTATAAACCCGCTGTTTGTGCCCATTGCAGCAAGGTTCAGAGCATACCGCTCCTTTGTGGACGCTGACGCAGAGGAGTCATTTTCGGCGTAGCGGTCCAGCGCGCGCGCGTACGAAGAATAATCGTATTTGCTCCCTGCATACTGCACAAGAGAGAAAATAAACCAGTCTGAGGTGACACCGGCTTTTTCGGTGTATTTGCCGTTTATAAGATCCTGAACCGAGCCGGCGCCCGCCGAGGCACACTCATCCCTGAAAACAGCGTTTATCGTGCTTTCGATATCCGCCGCAGAAACGGCATTAGCCCGGAAGCTGAAAGCTCCGGGCAATACCGCGGGAATTATTAAGAATAAGGCTGTCAGGAGGGACAGCACCTCAGCGTATTTTCTCTTCATATTCCCAAAAGTTTAAAACAGTTATCTTGAAAAGATTCCTTTGATAAGGCTGATGATGTAGTTGATGTAATAGGAAATCACGTTGCCGAGATTGAACTTGGCATTTACAACGCAGGCGGGGGGAGTGATAACCATATCTTTGGGTGCGGAAGCGGAGATGAGGCTCTCGCCGGTCTTTGTAACGGTTATTGAGGCCTTGCCCTGAGCGTCGGTCTTAACGCCTGTGCCTTTGCCGTTAAGAAGGATTTCAGCGCCCTCAACGGGAACGGCTTTGGCAGTTGAAGTGCCCTGAGCGTCATACTCAAATGTGACTGTGCTGAGAGTGAGCTCTATTTCGGAGTAAGCGTCAACATCGGCAGTTTTCTTGTCGAAATAGACATACTGATCTTTCCACTCTTTGAGGTCGGAATAAACAAAAGCGTAAACGCTGTCATCGGCCTTTACGGTGTCGGTGAGCGACCAGGCGGCTTTGTCATTTACATAATAGCCGTAGCTTCCGCCGTTTTCAACGCCCCAAAGCTTCTGGAGGCTGAGACCCCACTGGGTTTCGCCGGCTTTATAGCCTTTTTCGGCTCCGCCGTCATAATACTGCTCATGAGTGCAGTAGAGCACGTCGTTTACGGTGATTGCTTTATCACTGTCGATATCGGTAACCTTAACCGTTTTGTTGATGAGCACAAGGCTGCCCGCATTGGCGATTGTTACGGTTACGTTGGTGCTGTCGGCTGCGAATGCCACACAGACAAAGCTGAGCATCATAATTGCAGCGAGCAGGATTGAAAGTGTTTTTTTCATAAAATATATCTCCTTTTCTTCGGGTCTGCGGTTATTCGGCAGCTCCGTTATTTGATTTTTTTGCTGTTTTGCGCTGAGTTGCTTTGCGTTTCTGCGCTTTTCGTTTTTCCTGCCTTTTGGCAAGTCTTTCGGGGTCCGCCGGCTTTATACCCGCCGCCTCAAGCGCGCGCGGCCAGGGGCCCAGGAAAGCTTTGATTGCGGTAACTTCCCTTCCTGTAAAGTCCCTCTGGGCAGGGTACCTTGTTTCGCCGTCGCTTTTGAGCTCGGCATATTTTCTGTTCAGCAGAGCTATACAGTCGGTTTTGGTATAATCAGTCATATTCACCTCAAAATAAAGGCGCCTGCCCGGATTGCCGGACAAGCGCAACTGTTAAATGCCTTCACGAAAAGTGCACACGCAAAAACATAAAACGGCTGCACTTTTCATCCCCAAAAATGCTGCGGCAATATGCCGCACCAAACAAATGCACTGCGGGTATTCCGACTTAACGGCTCAAGGCCGATTACGGTAATGGAAGTTGCGACGGATTTTCACCGAACTTGCCCCTTATTTCTTAAAGAAAGCAGTACACTTCTGAATTGTCATCCTATATATACCACAAAACCCGGTCTGTGTCAATAGTGAAAAGCTCCTGCAATTAAAAGGAACTCCCCGCCGGGGAGTCCCTTTTTACAATTGACTTTATATTATTAATCTTTCATATAATTACGCTTTCTCACTTGTGAGTTCGTATTTTCTGATAAACGCCACATGTGCGGAGCCGTCGCTCTTTGCGTCAACATCGGCAAAGTCGCCGCCTTTTGAGTTTGTGTTTCCGCAGGCAAAGACGGTGCCGTCGCCGACATAACATATGCTTCCCGCGGTGTCTGTGCCTTCTCCGCCGAATGACCTCATCTTGACAGGCTTGCCGCCTGAGGTTTCAATTATGCCAAAGTAGCAGTCGTAGTCTCCCTTGCTCGGGAATACAAAATCACGGGTGGTGGAGTTTGTCTGCGCGATAAAAGCGTAGCCCTCGGGTATGGCTGTAACTCCCTTTATAAAATCGTTGCCCGAGCCCTTTATATTCTGGAACCACCTGAATCTTCCGCTGCCGTCAACACGAAGTATAACGCCTTCCTTACCGCCGGCATAGTATTCGTGAGGCCCGTTGAATGAGCCTTTCAGCCCGCCTGAAAGGATACTGTAGTAACCGCCGACCACGCAGCCGCCGTCATTGGCGGGGGTGATTGAAACAAGCTCTACGGAGCCGTTCTCATAAAAGTCTTTCATCCATTGCTGTTTTCCTGAGCTGTCAAGCTTTTCGACAACGCTGAAAACTCTGCCGTTTTTCGCTCCATCCATTGTCTCAAAATCGCCTGCTTTTGCGTTGGTCTGAATTACAGCGTAAATGTCGTCGCCCGAAACACAGATATCATTTACACGGCAATAGGATTTGCGCGGGCAGGAAACAGCCTGAATCCACTGAATATTATCGGATGAGTCAAACTTTGCGACAAAAGCCTTGCAGTATTCGCCTGGCACGTTTTTGAGGTCGGCGTCGGGAGAATCTGTCTCACCGGCGACAACATATCCGCCGTCGGATGTTGCGGCAACCGCGTACAGCAAATCGCCGCCGCTGCCGCCGAATATTCTGAACATTTCTCTCTTGCCTTTATCTGAATATCTCGCAATGATGCCCTCTGCGGTGTTTATCGCTTTATATTCGGACTGGGGAGCTATATCGGAAGCGGTGGTGGTGCCTACGGCAACTATGCTTCCGTTCTTGAGCACCGCGACATCGGCAAAATCGGAAAGAGAATCAGCGCTGTATGTGTCATTCCATTTTTCTTTGCCGTTTTTATTGAATTTTACAATCAGGGGGTTGCTGTCGCCTTCGGGCATCTGAGTGCCCACGCAAACCACGCCGCCGTCATCTGTTGCGGCGCAGGAGTTGAATGTGGTAAATGAACCCTTGTCTTTGAATGTGTTTGTGGCATCGGGCTGAACATCGCTTACCTTGTAACTTTCGGCTGTTACGGCCTCCGTGAAAGACGGTTTCACTGTTTCGCCGCCGACGGGGCTTTTTATGGAGGTGGGGGGAGTAACGGGATTGCTCCTTGTGGTCGTTGTTCTTGCAGTGGTTGTTCCGGAAGCCGAAGAAGTTGTGCTTCTGCTGCCGGAAGAGGTTGTGCCTGCGGGGGGGTTATCCGGCTCGGGATTGGTGGTATTGTTGTTTCTGCCGGATCTGCCTGAGGAAGCGCGTGTTGTAGTGGTTGTTGCCGCCGCAGACGAAGTTTCTATAATCCTGACGTCTCCGTTTTTATCTGTAACCGCCGAAGCGCCGCGGTCCTTTGCCGCCCTTGATACTCTCTCATACTGCTCTCTTGAAAGGCGGGTGGAGCTTTTCACTCCGGCATCGGACATAATATCGCTTGCTTTTTCGTCCGAAATGTCGCTTGATTCAATGCTGCTGTCTTTTTTGATAACTGTTTTGCCGTCGGCGTTTGTTTCAACAGCGTAGCCTTCCTTTTCGGCAAGGGCTACAACTTTTTTAAGCTGGTCCTCGGAAAGCGAGCTGAGGTCGCCGTCGAAGCCTTCGGCTTCTTCTCCGAGAGCTTCGGAAACTATGGCCGCAAGCTCAACGCCTTCAATCTCAACCGGCTGATATGATTCGTTTTCACCTGAGTTCCAGCTTTCGTCCGGTGCGAGAGTGGTGGACTCAGTGCTGCTTTCCTTATTGAATGAGCAGGCCGTGAAAACCGACACTATAAGCAAAACGCTCATAGCGACTGAAACTATTACGGTTAATCTGTTTTTCATTGCCTTACCTCCGTTTACAGATTTTTCTGTGTTAAGATACATTTTAAAAATAGCACAAAAATACCTCAAAATCAATAAAATAGCCTATTCGAAAAAAAAATTTACATATCGCTTCATTTCTGTTTGCAAATGTTGTATAATCGTAACGAAAAAATACTTCAAGAGGATTGCATAATGAATAAAAAAGAAAAGGCGCTTTTTGCCGTAAATGCTCTTAAAGAAAAATACCCCGGCGCTCTCTGCAGCCTTGACGCCGGTAATCCGCTGGAGCTGTTGATAGCGACCCGCCTCTCCGCTCAGTGCACCGACGCCAGGGTGAACCTGGTAACGCCCGCTCTGTTTGAAAAGTACAGAAATGCCGATGATTTTGCCCGGGCGGATGTCGCTGATGTTGAAAAGCTGGTTCACTCCTGCGGGTTTTACAGAGCTAAGGCGAGAGATATAGTGGAAATGTGCAGAATTATCAGAGACGAGCACGGCGGCAAGGTGCCCGACACCATGGAGAAGCTCACCGCTCTTCCCGGGGTAGGCAGAAAAACGGCTAACCTTATTATGGGCGATGTCTATCACGAACCCGGAGCGGTAGTTACAGACACACATGTGATAAGGATAACCAATCTGCTCGGGCTTGTGAATACGAAAGACCCTGCCAAAGTTGAGTCGGCGCTCAGGGCCATTCTTCCCCCGGATGAGAGCAACGATTTCTGCCACAGGTGTGTGCTTCACGGCAGGGAAACTTGCGTTTCCGGGCGGCCGAAATGCGAAAACTGCGTGCTTAATTCCGTCTGTTCACATCGGGTGAAAACATCGGAAAAGCAGTGAAAAAAAGTGAATAACTGTGTGAATAAAGTGAACAAATTGGCTTAAAACCCTTGATTTTTACGGATTTTCGGCGTGAAAAACCGAAGTTATTCACAAAATGAGGCAAAAATATGAACGAAAAGAAATTCTATGTATTGCACAAAAATGCCCTGAATATTTCTCTTTCTTTTGACTGCGGGCAGGCTTTCCGCTGGGAAAAAACGGATGACGGTACCCTGCACGGGGTGGCCTTCGGAAGAGCGCTTACCGTGAAGGAGGACGGGGACACCGCGGTATTCTATGATACCGATGAAAAAGAATTCAATGAAATCTGGCGCCCCTATCTTGACCTTGACCGTGACTATGAAGCGCTCTACGCAGAATTTGCCGCGGATAAATACCTCAGGCAGGCGGTCGAGGCCTACCCGGGCATCAGAATTCTGCGTCAGGAGCCGTGGGAAACGCTCTGCTCCTTCATTATATCGCAAAATAACAACATACCCCGCATAAAGGGGATTATTTCCCGTATGTGCGAAGCCCTCGGCGATGATCTGGGAAACGGTGATTTCACCTTCCCCGGTCCCGACAGAGTGCTGGAAGCCGGAGCCGACGGGCTCGCTCCTCTGCGCGCGGGATTCAGGGTGAAATACATCCTTGACGCCGCCGAAAAGGTTGCGGGGGGAGAGGTTGATTTCGGTCTGATTGAGAAATCCGATATTGAAACCGGGGCGCAGGAGCTGAAAAAAATCAAGGGAGTCGGTGACAAGGTCGCCGCCTGCGCTTTGCTTTACGGCTTCGGAAAAGCGGACGCGCTGCCCGTTGATACCTGGGTTAAAAAGATACTCGCGGAAACCTACCCCGACGGTCTTCCGGAGTGCACGTGGGGAGTGCGTGGCATAGCTCAGCAGTATCTTTTCCACTTCAGGAGAAACGCCGGCACCGATTTATAACAGTATGATTGCGTAAAAACAGATTCATATAAAAAGTGAGGACTGCAGAGTGTGCAGTCCTCACTTTTTTATTTGCAGATATTATTTTTAATCAGTCTTTTTCGGCTTCTTCAACAGCTTCCTTGAGCCAGGCGTCATCCTCGTCCTTGGAAAGCTCGCCGTGCTTAACCTGCGTGATGACCGCGAGGCCGAGAGCAAACATAATCGCGCAGAACAGGAACATGAAGTTGTAGTCATCATTGAAGAGACCGACAACCAGACCGCAGAGGATGGGGCCGGTGATTGCAGCCGAGAAGGTGGCTGTGTAGTAATAGCCGGTAAAGGTGCCCACATATTCGCGCCCGCCTATCGCAAGCACAAGCGGAAGGGTGTTTATATTGATGCAGCCGACCGCCGCGCCGCCTACCACGAGGGCAATCCAGAGCACTATCCAGGTGAATGTTCTGTTATTTACAAACTGTGAAACTCCGAGGTAAATCGCAAACATAATTACTATTACGCTGAGACCTATTATTATGGTCTTTTTGCGCCCGAGTTTTCTGCCCATGGCTCCGGCGGGAATGCCGAAGGCGGCGAGAGAAACAGCGAATATTGCCATCATAAGGGTTGAATAAATGGGCTTTACATCGAGTGTATCAAGAGCGAAGTTTGTGAAATTGGGAACGATGGCTTCTGTTGCGTTGTTTATAAGGAACAGAGCCGCGAGCATAACGAGAAGGCTTCTTCTCTCCGCTTTCGTGAGGGGAAGATCGCGGATTTTAATCTTTTTGGGTTTCTCCTCTGCCGATTCAAGCTCAACCTTTGCGGAAAGGTCATACTGCTTGTTTCTCTTGTAGAAAATTACAAGCACCAGAAGGCAGAGCACGGAAATAATGGCTGCAACAAGGAAAATGGGGGTGTAGTTTACATAGGTGGGCTCGCCGTTTGTGAGCTTGGCGACTTTTTCGGCTACAACCTGACCGTCAACGGTGAGAGTGTCGCGCCCGCTCTCGATGAAGTTTTCGAGCCTGGTGGGGTCGATTGACGCTTTGTCTGCAAGGTATCTGATTACGGGCACTCCCTGCGCGTCAACCTCAAGCAGCTGACCGAGAGTGTTTGTTTTCGCGCTCAGGGCTTCTTTGAGCTGAGTGAAACCGAGCAGGCCGACTATTGCGGTGGCGATGGTGCCTACCACGAAGCCTATCATCTGACCGATGCCGCCCATGATGTTGATAACGGCGTTGGCGTCGCTCTGAAGATGAGAGGGTGTGAAATCCGGCATGAGCGAAACAACGGGGGAACGCCAGACGGACATTGTGAAATTGAAGAAGATAATAACGCTCATCATAAGCGCTATGCTCAGGCCCGCGGCTTTGACCGTTGCGGCAACTGGTATGAAGCTGAAAAACAGCGCGCAAAGAGGCAGGCAGATAATGATGTAAGGCATTCTCTTGCCGAGCTTTGAATGCGTGTGGTCGCTTTTCTTGCCGAAAAAGGGCTGGAAGATAACGCCGAAAATGTTGTCAATCGTCATAATGGCGTTTACAAGAAGGGCAACCGAAAGGAAAGCGGGCAGATTTCCGCCTGTCAGCTCAGTGAGCTTTGCCCTGAAAATAACAGGAACATAGGAGTTGTACACTGACCACATCAGCATACAGCCCATAAAGCCGAAGCCGATGAGGAAGGTGCGTTTGTAATTAAGCTTCTCCGCCTGTGCCGAGGCGGCTTTTTCATTTTTCATAGGTTTATCCCCCTATAAAAGTATTTATACAATTATATCATTTCAGCCTGTTGTTTAACAGACAGCAAAATGCACAAAAAGACGGAAACAATTTGTTAATTATGCTAGAGCACATAATGGTAAACAGTGACAAATTGCACTATGCTTCCGGCGAGCACGAGGATATGAAACGGCAGGTGATAAGCGGGCTTTTTTATGCCCATACGGCAGAAGACCGCGCCTGCGCCGTAGAGAATACAGCCGAGCACAAGCAGGATAAAAGCGGTTCTGTTTATTGTGCCGAGCAAAGGCACGGCGCTCAGCAGCATCGCCGCTCCGCCCGCGAAGTATATCACCATACCGAGCGTTTTGAGCTTTTCATTGTTAAAGAAAAACAGCTTTGCGGCAAGTCCGTAAAGCGCAATAGCCCAGCCGGCGCAAAAGACGGTTATGCCATGGATATGACTTATGCGGTATAGCGTTATCAGAGCGCAGGGGGTTGCCGTGCCCGCGAGAAGCACCGGAATCGCAATATGGTCAAGCCTTCTCGCAATCACTTTCGCCCTTCCGGGGGGAAGACCGTGATAAAGCGCCGAAATGCCGTAAACCGCGATAAACGAAAGGCAGTAAACTGCGGCGCAGGCAATGCGCAAAGCGCTGCCGGACCCGCATGTCTTTATAAGCGATATTATCAGCGCGGCAATTCCGAAAGCCGCTCCCGCGGCGTGTGAAACACAGAATGAAATATCCAGCTGCCTCGGATAATCGATCAGACCTACCTTGTTTTCTTCTTTCAGCTTTATCACCTCCCGGAAAATCATTATTCATATTATATCACCGCGCGATGCGAAAATAAAGTGCCGGATTCCGCCGCGGTATAATAACAATTCGTCCATAAGTTCGCATCGCACTTGAAAAGATGATAATTATCCTGTATAATAATTCAGAATAAAATAATATATGGAGGACGACATTATGGCGCAGGAGCTTAAATACTGGGAAAACCCGTATATCATAAAAGAAAACAAAGAGGACGGGCACAATAACACCCTTCCCCGCAAAACGGTGAAGGATGCTGTGGACGGCAAACCCGCGCCCGATTATCTCTCTCTTAACGGCAGATGGAAGTTTTACTGGCAGACAGGGGTTGACAATCTGCCCGCCGGCTTTGAAACGGCTGACTTCAATGACGATATGTGGGACGATATCGAGGTGCCTTCGCTCTGGCAGATGAAGGGCTACGGCAAGCCGATTTATCTTTGCGCTTTCTTCCCCAAGGCTGTTTCCACCGTAAAAAGCGAGATACCGAAAATCGATCACAATCAGAATGAGGTGGGCATTTACCGCCGCAGCTTCAATCTGCCCGAAAGCTTTGAGGGCAAGGAGATATTCATAAATTTCGGCGCGGTAAAGGCCGGCTTCTTCCTCTATATAAACGGCAGAAAAGTCGGGTATTCGCAGGGCTCAATGACTCCCGCGGAGTTTGATATCACGGATTATGTGGTGCCAGGCGAAAACCGGGTGACGACTGAGGTTTACCGCTACACGGACGGCACTTATCTTGAGGATCAGGATATGTGGTTCCTAAGCGGCATTTACAGGGATGTTTACCTCTATGCCGAGGAGAAGGTCTGCGTGCGTGATTTCTTTGCGGATACGGGCCTTACCGATGATTACAGGGACGGCACGCTGAATCTTGAAATTACAGTCAGGAATTACGGTGAAGATACCGACTGCGCTCTTGAGGTCGCAATTATTGACCGCGGAAAGCCCAAAAAGGTTGCCGCCGAAAAATTCACCGCTCCCTCCGGAAAGACAGTGCTCAGATATAAGTATACCGAAGAAAATGTCAGGGCCTGGTCTGCCGAAAAGCCGGAGCTCTATCAGCTTGTAATTGTGCTCAAAAAGGATAAGCAGATTCTCTCCGCCAAGGCGGTCAGGGTCGGTTTCCGCAGAACCGAAATAAAGGGCAATGTGCTTTACATAAACGGCGAGAAAGTCATCATAAAAGGTGTCAACCGCCACGATTTCGATCCCGACAACGGCTGGGCGATTCCCGATTTCAGATATGAGCAGGATCTGCACCTGATGAAAAAGGCAAACATAAACGCCATACGCACAAGCCACTATCCCAACAGGGAAATGCTCTATGATATGTGTGACGAGCTCGGCTTCTATGTGATGGATGAGGCAGATGTTGAGAGCCACGGAGTAAGGCGCAAAAACTGCCCCGGCGACAACCCCGATTTTACCGAGGCGGTCTGCGACAGAGCCCGCAGAATGGTTCTGCGCGACAGAAGCCACGCCTGCATCTGCTTCTGGTCGCTTGGCAACGAGGCCGGCGACGGCAGCAATTTTGCCGAGGAAAAGAAAGCGATTCTTGAGCTTGACTCGTCAAGGCCCATTCACTACGAGGGCGACTTTGATTTCACCAAGTCCGATTTCATCTCCAGAATGTACCCCGTTGAGAGCATAGTTGACAAGCTGAGAAATCAGCAGGAAATCAAGACCTCTCTCTATGACAATGTCGCCAACACCCTTGCGGCCGACAACAAGCCGGTGCCTGCGTCGGTCTATGCGGACCATCCGGTTATTTACTGCGAATACGCTCACGCCATGGAAAACAGCCTGGGCAACTTCAAAGAGTATGTGGATGATTTCGAAAACTATGACCATATGTGCGGCGGCTTTATCTGGGACTATGTTGACCAGTCAATCAGAAAATATGAAGACGGTCAGGAAAAATGGCTGTACGGCGGGGATTTCGGCGAAGGAAACACCAGCTACTATTTCTGCGCAAACGGTATTATAACCGCGGACAGACAGCCTCAGCCCTCGTTCTATGAGGTTAAAAAAGTTTATTCAAATCTTGAGGCAATGGACTGCGATGCCGCGGCCGGCAAGGTTATCATAAAGAACAAGAACTTTTTTGTTGACACCTCTTACTGCAACATTTACTGGGAGCTTACTCTCAACGGCGTTGCCGCGGTTAGCGGAATCATAGAGGATACGGTTATACCGCCCTGCTCAGAGCAGATTGTTTCACTGCCGTATGACATTTCCAAGTATCCTGCCGGAGAGCTTCTTCTCAATGTGTCGTTTATTCAGAAGGAAAACACCCCCTGGGCTCAGGCGGGCTACGAAATTTCCTGCAGCCAGATTGTTGTCAGAGAGCAGGCCTGCGCTCAGCGCAAGCCGTCTGTGGGTGAGCTTAAATTCCTGCAGAAGGGCAGAAACGTGAGCATTAAAGGCGATGACTTTACCGCCGAAATAAAGGGCGGAGCGATTTCATCGCTTGTTTACGGCGGCAGAGAAATAATAGAAAAGCCGCTCAGGCCCGATTTCTTCAGGGCGCTGACCGACAATGATATAGGTTATCTGAATTTTACCCCTGTCTTTTCCGGCATACACTTCCTCTATCAGTGGAAGAGAAGCACGGCTCAGACCTTTGCCTCGTCGGTTAAGGCGCAGGCAACTCCCTCGGGCGTTGAGGTTAAAGTGAAATGGACGGCTCCGTTTGTTTCGGGGCTTGCCACCACCTACCTCTTTGCCCCCGACGGCAGCGTGAGTGTGAAGCACAGGGCACTCGGTCTGTTCATACCCATGCTCAAGGTAGGCATGAGGATGTCTGTTATACCCGAGCTTGAGAATGTCACCTGGTACGGCAGAGGTCCGCAGGAAAACTATGCAGACAGAAAGACGGGCTCCAAAATCGGCATTTACTCAATGACGGTTGATGAGCTTGAGCACAGATATATGAGGCCTCAGGAAAACGGCCACCGCTGCGATGTGAGGAGCCTTAAAGCGCTCGATGAAAACGGAAACGGCTTCATTGTGGAGGCGCTCGATGTTCCCTTCGGCTTCAATATGGCGTGGTACAGCCCCGAGCAGCTTGACAAGGCAAAGCATCTTTACGAATTACGCAAGGAAAATTTCATCACTCTTTCGCTTGACGCCGGTATGAGAGGCGTAGGCGGAGATATGCCCGGCTGCGCTTATCTGCATGACCCTTACAAGCTCAAAGCGGGCAGAAGCTACAGCTTTGAATTCAGAATATCACGGGTATGACAAAGACAAACGCCATGCGCCTGCTGGAAGCGGCGGGCATTGAATATGAAACTCTCGTTTACGAGGTTGACGAAAGCGACCTTTCGGGTGCAGGGGTGGCAAAAAAGACGGGTAAAGATAAGGACTGCGTATTCAAAACCCTTGTTTTTTCCGGCGAAAAAAACGGGTACGCGGTTGCCTGCATACCCGTATGTGAGGAGCTTGACCTGAAAAAAGCCGCCGGAATTTTCAGCGAGAAAAAGGTTGAGATGCTTCATGTAAAAGATCTGCTGAAGGTCACCGGATACATAAGAGGCGGCTGTTCGCCCGTGGGAATGAAAAAGCAGTTTCCCACAGTGATTGATGAAACGGCTCAGCTCTTTGATGTTATTTATCTCTCAGGCGGGCAGAGGGGGCTTATGCTCGGGGTGAACCCCGATAAAATCGCCGCCTATATTTCAGCCCGCTTTGAGGATGTAACAGCCTAAAAAAAGAGGCATTGCATCAAACAGCAATGCCTTGAGTTTTGAGAAAATCGTTTGCGTTTTTCAGCATATTACGGTCATTTGAAAATTTGAGGCGGTCCATTGCCTTGTCATAATTGAGCCAGGCGTAGTCCTCTATTTCCTCATGCTGGATTTTTGTGTTCACATCGTTTGTTTTAGCCAGGAAAATCGTCACGGCTTTTTCAACTCTGCCCTGTATGGTATATTCGGATTTTGAAGCGAAATCGGGCAGAATCGTTATGTGAATGCCCGTTTCCTCAAGCACCTCTCTCTTGGCAGTGTCTTTGTTGGATTCTCCGCGCTCAACGTGACCCTTGGGGAAACCCCAGTTGGATGAGCGGCTGTTTTTGATAAGGAGAAATGTCAGCTCGCCGCCGATAAATCTGTAAACTATCGCTCCGCAGGAGCGCTCATACAGGCAGTCCAGCTTTTTTATCCTGCCTTCCTCGGCAAAGCTGACGGCGTCTTCAACCTGATGGTTGATAAATCTTGTGCTTTTAGGGGCGACAACATACACCGGCGCTGTGCCGTCGTTGTGCCTGATTACGGCAATTACTCTGCCGTCAAATGTTCTCACGGGGTGATTTATCCCCATAATATACGCTCCGCTTGAGACATAGTCAAAATGCTTTTTTCCTTCGATAATGCCGTAATTCAGCCCGTAGGTAAAGCCGCGCTGCCCGTTTACGGAGTGGATGGGGTTGGTGACCCTGACTCTGACATATTTGCCGAGCATGATTCCACACCTTTCAGAATGATCATACGATCACAACAGTTTATGGGATGATTATACTATCACTTATCAAATAATACAACACTTTTTTTCACTTTAATAAATTTATTTACATATTGCCTTCCGGGCAGACTTTTGCTTAAAAAGACAACTTTTTTATCCGCCGTGCAACAAAACGGCTTTTATTTATCACTAATCTATGAAAGCGGGTGGGGCTTTGGACAACAGAATATACGATCTTGCGGTCCTTGCCCGCGACGGAGACACGCAGGCTTTCGGCGATCTTTACGAGATTTACCGCAAAGAGATGTACGCCTATGCCTGCTCCATCACCGGTGACAGCTATGCCGCCGAGGACGCGGTGAGCGAGGCTGTGGTGTCTGCATTCAGGCAGATACGCAATCTCAGGGACCCGTCGTCATTCAAGGGCTGGCTTTTCAGAATACTTCACGCCGAAAGCTGCAAGCAGTTCAATGCCCGTATGGCTCATATGACGCTTGATGACAGCGTGCGTATGACAGAGACGGGCGGGGGAGGCATAGATAATCTTGAGCTCTCCCTCGAGCTTAAAGCCGTGCTCAAAGTGCTCACAGACGAAGAAAGAGAAATCGTAATGCTCAAGACAGTCAACGAATACACATCCAGGGAAATATCCGACATAACGGGTATTCCTCACGCGACGGTCCGTTCAAAGCTGTCCAGAGCTTTATCCAAAATGCGTAAAGAACTTGAGAAAGGAGGCGACACGGATGAATAAAAGCGATATGGAAACCCTCTCCCGTTTTGAGCAGATGTTTGCTCAGGACGCTCAGAAAATAAGCACACCGGAGAGACTGTCAAGAGACAGCATCGTCGCGCTGCTCGAAAATGCTCAGAGCGAAAAGGTTGTGCCGATTTCATCGGCAAAAAGCAACCGCTTCAGACCCTTCGGCAAGATAGCCGCCGTTGCCGCCTGCTTCATTATGATACTTGCCGTTGCGGCTCTTGCGAGAAACAGCACCGGTCACAGCGATCTCGGAATCAAAAACGCATTTGAGGGGCTTAAGATTGATAACCTTATCAAGAAGATAACCTCAAAGGAGGAGCTTGACCTTGCGGTCAGCGAGATAATCGAGGACAACGCCGCCCGCGGAAACTCCGCCGCCGGCACCGAAACCTCAGCCGGAAACGAGGATATAAGCGTATCGGCGCAGGAGGAAGCTTCAATAGTCGTTGAAAAGCCCGGAAGCGGCTTTACCGCCGTCAATGACAGCGCGCGTGAGGCGGACATAGTAAAATACCACAACGATATGCTCTTTGTACTTACCCCTGCTGTTGACAGCAGCACCTCGGCAGGCACCCAGGTCATAAAGATAATCGGAACCGGCGAAAAAGGTGGCATGAAAGAGATTTCATCAATAGCTCCGTATGAGTCCGACGCCGTTTCACTCTCCGACGAATGCCTCGAAATGTATATTAACGGCAGCACTCTTGTTGCTGTTATCAGCCGCAGGGATTTTTCCGGCTCATCATCCGCTCACCATTCAAAAAACAGCACGGTAACTCTTTTCTACGATATATCCGACCCGTCCGCGCCTGCCCTGCTTGCGACCAATGAGCAGGATGGCTCCTATATCTGCTCCGAAATCAGAAACGGCAGGCTTTGCCTTGTGACCACAGGTAATGTTTCGGGTATGCCCGCTCTGACAGCTCAGGGCCGCAGATATACGCTCAGCGCAGATAAAGAGGAGATAGCCGTGGCCGAAAACGCCAGAGAAGATGCCTATCTTTTCATAACGGAAACAAACGCAGCGGCACCCGGCGGAGAAATTGCCATGCTCGGCATTCTCGGCTGCGGCGCAAACTCCGAAATCAGCATTTGCGAAAACGGCATTTATATAGCAAGGCAGCTTTCCGCGGTTGACACCGGCGAAAAACGCACAGAGATTTACTGCGTTTCGGATGTATCCGGCAGGCTTGCTCTCGCCGGCACATATTCCTTCAGCGGCAGCCTTTGCGCGGGTGTAAACGCCGACAGCGGCGATGGAGTGTATATTATTTACAGCCCGGGCGACAGTATGTACGCCTGCACTCTCACAGCGGACCTCAGGAGCACCGGAAACGAAACCGCTCTTGACTGCGCTGCCGACCTGCCCGTGTCATTCATCGGCAGCACCGCCTATATTTCCGGCGGCGATGAGAGCAGAGCCGTGCACTTCAGCGGAGCTGACATTCAGATATTCACCGCGTCCGCTCACGCCCTCAACGCCAAAACAATCGAACTGACAGACGATATAGTAATTGAAATAGGCTCATCCGCTTCTGACGGCGGAACGCTCATCACATATTACTCGGGCAACGGAGACGCTCTTGACTCATTCAGGCTCGGTCCGGATGTGTCTGTGCTTCTCGGTGACAGCAGAGCTCTGATTGCCGACCCGTCCGGTTACTTCGGAATCCCGGTCATTGTCAGCGCGGGCGGAAGCGAGAGAAGCTCCTACATTCTTTACAGAGTATCCGGCGCATCGGTGCAAACCGTGGGTGAATTCGTTCACGAAAGCAGCTTTGCCGGCGATGCGGCAACAAGAGCCGTAATTGAGGGTGACACTCTTTACACCGTGTCCGGCGCAAAGATAAAGGCCTTCTCCGTTTCGGCAAATGAGGAGATTGAGTCCTACATCTATTGATGGAGATTAATTTTTCCTTGACAATATGGCAAAAGAGTATTAATATGTAATTAAATATATAATAATATTATTATAAAGAAAAGGATGATTTACTTATGAAAAAGTCAATTTCAGTTTTGCTTGCAGTTCTTTTTGCACTTGCAGCTGTATTTGCATGCTCGGCTATAGCTTTTGCCGATGATCCTCCCGAACAAAATAATATGGAAGCTAATACTGAGACTCGCGCTGACAAGCCCGCCGAGGATCCTGTTGCTGATACACCCAAAGTAGGTGCAGAAGCAGACAAAGGCGAAACAAGAAAAGATACCTCAAAAGATATCACCGTTCCTGCAACCAAGGAAACAACCACAGTTGCTTCAACCGACCCCGTAAAGCAGCTTGAGGATCTCATCAACAAGCTTGACACAACCACCAAGACCACTCTTCCCAACAAAACAGAGAAGGATGATTCTCCCGTAGTTACCAACCCCGACGGCGTTACCGCTTTTGTTGATGACGATACCACAGCAGGTACTCCCACCACAGCAAAGTCAGCTGCTCCCGTTAAGACCTATGTTCCCAACACCGGCAGCTCATTCGCAGTTCCCGCTTTCGCGGTGCTTGCTCTTCTCGCAGGTACTGTAGCAGTAGTGGCAGTTAAGAAGAACGAAGACTAAGATCCGGTCGTCGCACAAAAGGCGAAAAGCGAAAAGACAATTAGGTTATATAGGACTGCGAATTATAAACTCGCAGTCCTGTTTTTTTGCTCGTATTTAACTAAAAAGAAGGAATAATTGTTTTTGTCTTTTCTCAACGCCTTTGCTCGCTTGCCGTATCCCGATACTGTCTTCGCTCGCAAATTGCGTTGTTTTCATTCTTTTCTGCTTCCGACCTTCCATTGTCTGAGCCTTTACTTTTTTTCGCATGTTCGCTTTTTGAAAAGCTGTCAGGTGAAGCAGAAAAAAGGGACTGCGGGATTAAATCCTGCAGTCCTGTTTCTCATCAGCTCATCAGTCATACCCGGTTTATTTCAGGTAATGCTCCTTCACGAATTTCAGCCAGCCGGCAGGGTTCGTGATTCGCGGCTTTGTCCAGTTCTTTTCATCCTCAAATGCGTATCCCGGCAGCGCCTTTCTGATTTCAGGTATTTCCCTGAGAAATTCTTCATAAGGTTTGCTGTTTTCTCCGTGCGCAACCTTTGAAACGGCAATAAGCCTCGGGAAAATCCTGCGTTCAATCTCGTCTGTGCTGTCAATGTATTCCGTCCAAAGGGGCGAATCAACGCCTGTAATGTTTTTCCTGCCTTCCGGCGTAAGTCCTCTGAGATATGGATTGAGCGAATAAACCCTGTTCAGCGGGGTGATTGCGTAATCGTAGTCAAGGTAAAAATAAGAGAAGGGTGAAAGTATTGCCTTTCCGCCTGAGTTTATAAACTTAATGCTTGAGGGCTCATGTTCCTTCCAGTACTGGATAATCGCTCTTTTGTCAAGATTTTCGCCTCTTGCTGCTTCATTCCATACAATGCAGTGCCTGCCCTTGCTCTCCAGGTAGTCAATCACTCTGTTCATAAACAGATTCTGATATTCGGCGTAGGTTTTCACTCCGCTCCTTTTCATAAGTTCGCGGCAGTCGGGGCAGGCTTTCCAGGAAGCGTGCGGGGTTTCATCACCGCCTATGTGAAAATATCTGCCGGGGAATATTTCGAGAAATTCATCGATGATTCCGGTGATTGTTTCAAATGTCTTTTCGTTTGCGATGCAAAGCACATCCTTGAAAATACCCTGATGTGTTTTTATTTTCACTTCCTTACCGCCGCAGGAGAGCTCGGGATAAGCGCTCAGCAGTGCGCTTGTGTGCCCGGGCATTTCAAATTCAGGCACAACCTCTATTCCTTTTGAAGCGCAGTATTCAACTGTTTCACGCATTTCCGCTTTGGTGTAAACTCTGCCGTACGGTCCGTCAGCACGGGTCCTGCCGAAGTCTGAGTAAGGCCTTACCGCGGCTTTCGTGTTCAGCAGCGGGTATCGTTCGCTCTCAAAGCGCCAGCCCTGGTCGTCTGTCAGGTGCCAGTGAAAGTAATTGAAGCCGAGGCGGTCAATTGCGTCAATAAGCTTTTTGATTTCGCTTATGCTCTGCATATGGCGCACACTGTCAAGCATGAAGCATCTGTATTCAAACATTTTCATCTCTCCCTTAAAGTCTGTGATTATTATATCACCCGAATCACTTAACTGCAATCCCGCAATGAACGGTTGCTGTTGCATTTGCTTTTCCAAAGCGGTATAATATTTTTATAAAAAGTGAGGGTGAAATATGGTTATAAAATCTGTTTTTATCAAAATCACCGCATGGATTATAACGGCGGTAATGCTGATGTTCGCCGGCACGGTCGGCACAGAGCAATACGATGTGAAATCTCCCGGCAGCTGTTTGCTTAATTACCCTGTGCTGTCAGACTCCCATATTGAGGCTAACAACACCGCCCGCTACAATGTGTTCGTGAATTCCCTGCGTAATGCGGGTGCAAACAAAAGCGGGAATGACGCTGTTGTTTTTCTCGGCGATAACACTATGAACGGCCAGATTACAGAGAATCTTCTGTTTCACGGCGCGGTAGCGGAGATACTCGGCAGCGAAAATGTGCTGACGGTTGTAGGCAATCACGATATAGGCAACGGTGAATGGGATTATGAAACTCTTCAGCGCCGCTGGTATGAATACACCCGGACCTTCTTCGGCAGAGAGCTTGAGCACCCGTACTACTGTGAAATCATAGACGGTTATTACTTTATTGTGCTCGGAATGGAGTCTCAGGAAGTTTATGATATGTACATAAGCGAGGAGCAGTTTGACTGGCTTGAGGGTGTGCTCGGCAAAGCCGCGCAGAGCGGAAAGCCCGCCTTTGTGTTTTCGCATTATCCCGCGGATGATGTTGTTGATGAAAACGGCAACCCTTCATCCCGGCTCACCGAGATGCTCGCTGCCTACAATGAGGAGCACGATATATTCTCATTTGTCGGGCATACTCATATGTCAACGTATCTTTTCTGGTCGTTTCACAGTTATGACGGATACCCGGAAATCTATCTGCCCCGCCTGACCGAGCTTGCCGGCCCGGACGATAACGAGATATTCAAGGAGAGCGGAGTAGGCGCCGAGGTGGAGGTGTACGAAAACGAAGTAATCGTGCGCTGCAGAAACTTTTATACGGGCGAATGGCGCACAGAGGACGGCACTCCCACCGAAATGACTTACGCGCTCAAGAACCCTGTCGGAGGCTGATATGCTCAAGCTCGGAAACAAAAGAATAACTCTGCCCGTCATCATATTTCTCGCGGCGCTTATTGCCGCCGGCGCGGCAATGGTCACGGTGTCTCTGCGTTTCGTAAAAAGCGGAGAAATATCGCCCGACAGCCTTACACCTAAGCTCAGCTTTGCCGGGCTGCCAACGCAGTATACTTTCACAAACGGCGGCGGTGTCACAACTCTTACCCTGAGCGCTGACGGCGCATTCGAAGGAGTATACCGCCAAAAAGAGGAGCGCAATGTTAACTACTCAACTTTTCGCGGCAGATTCGCGAAACCTGAAATGATAAATGAATATACCTATCTTGCCGTGATTGATGAGTTTGAGAAAACAGACGAAAAAAGCAAGGTTTACGAGGGCGATGAATACGGCTATATCCCGGCGGATTCCGCGGGCTTTGAAAAAGCAAAGGATATGCTTGTTTTCCTGCCGGAAACGCCGCTCGCTCTCATGCACAGCGAATGTATTCCGCAGCTTGATCTTGAGGAGGGCGCCGACTGCCTTCCGGACAATATGTGTGTTATCTACAACTATATTGAAGATTATCCGTTCATCGGTTTCACGGGGTAAAAATTGAAAAACAGTTTACATTTTATTTCATCTTATTTTACATTATGTACCACGGCACGGTGATATAATATAACCACAATAAATCCGGGGAGGATGATATTTATGTTTGATGGATTATTGACATTCGCAGACGGAATAGCAGACGCTATCTCCTCATTTTTTGTAAGCATTCTGTTTTTCTTTTTCAACTGATTATTAACCGTAATAAAGCAAAGGCCTGCAGATGATTGCCGTCTGCAGGCCTTTTTCTTATCTTTTTGCTTGCCCTGATAACGCTTTATTCTTCAATCCATACCGGGTTTGTGAACGCCCAGAACAGTTCATCTGCCGTTTCGGGCGGCGTTTCGCAGCGCGGAGCAAGGTATTTGCTTTCTGCCGCTCCGAAAATCTTTTTGACAGGGGACGCAAGCTTTACATCTATTTCCGCGCGTACAAAGCCGGGCTGTGTAATGCTGAATTCCGCTGTGTGAACTTTTTCAAAGAATTTTGCCTTGTGGCTGTAAACCATGGAGTCGTTGTTGAATATTTTCAGTTCAAAACCCGGCAGAAGCTTTGTCGCTTTGCAGCTGCCTTTGAGCGAAGCGGATAACGGCACCGTGTCACCCGGCAGAGCGCCGTCCACACTCAGATATATCATTGATGTTTCGGGTTTGCAGGTAATCACGCTTCTGCCCTCGCGCAGTGCCTTCAGGATAGCCTCGGGAGTATTGCTCTCGGCGTGTGTCACCGTGGTGGGCATAGCCATCATATCAACGCGCTTTACCTGATCGCGGTGAAAATCCGAGCCGCCTACCGCGGCGATATGTCTTCCCTGTTTAAGCTGATTTACCCACCAGTTCAGGTTTCTCACATTGTCACTGTGCTGTATGGTGTTCCACACTTCCACACAGTCCGCAGGCAGATTGTCTATCGGAATACGGAATCCGCACTGTGAGCAGAAAGGGTGATTGAGGCATACGGTCGCGCCGGCATTGCGGCATTTTTCCATAATATCGGCGTACGCCTTTTCATCGGGAATGTCATACGGAGGCTCGGCCGGAACCTTCGCGCCCCATATATTCACGTGGCCGGCTTCAACGGTGATTTCCTGACCCTGAATGACCGTCAGCCCTTCGCTTGAGTAGCTTTTTTCGATGCTGTTGAAGTTGTGATCCGTTACTATTATCCAGTCCAGCGAATTCTTCTTTGCTTTCGCGATAAGCTCATACAGTCGCAGAGCTCCGTCGGAGCCTGTTGTGTGCAGATGAGTGTCTCCCCAATACCATTTTCCGGACACGGTGAATCCTCCTTTGCTCAATAAATAATCAAGGCCTTCTTTAAGCTATTCTATCAAACGGCGCCGTGATTTGCAACATTGAAATATGCCTGCCAGGCATAAAATCCGTATATTTATCCTTTCATTGACTTTTATTTATATTTGTTATATAATATCACGGATAGGAACAGTTTTATTCGGAGGTTTTCCATTATGGACCTTAAAGGCAAAAGAGTGCTTGTCGTCGGCCTGGCAAGAAGCGGTATGGCGGCAATAAAAGTTCTCAACTTGCTCGGAGCGGAAATCGTCCTCTCCGAGAGCAAAAAGAGAGAAGAAATCAAAGAAGCTGATGAGCTCGAAAAAATCGGCGTTACCATAAAAGACCAGAGCCTCGAAGTGTTTGCCGAGAAGTATGATCTCTGTGTCAAAAACCCCGGTGTGCCTTATATCAGCCCCGCAATGGACCTGCTTGCCGAAAACGGAGTGCAGGTCATCACGGAGATTGAGCTTGCGTTCAGAGTGGCAAAGCCCCAGCACTATGTGGCAATCACCGGCACCAACGGCAAGACGACCACCACCACGATTGTTTATGAGATTCTCAGAAATGCTTTCCCCGGCAAGGCTCATGTGTGCGGCAATATCGGCACACCCCTTTGCGAAACCGTCCTCGAAAATAATCTCATGAACGAGGAGGGGCATTATATAGCCCTCGAAATATCCAACTTTCAGCTGGTCAACATAGATAAGTTCAGACCTGAGGTTGCCTCCATCATCAACCTCACCCCCGACCACATAGATTTTATGGGCGGGCTCGAAAACTACTATAAATCCAAAACCGAGGTTTACCGCAATATGGAGGGCTCCGATGTGTTCATCCTCAACAGTGATGACCCGGTGCTTGCCGAATACACCGCGAAATACCCGGTCAGGTGCAGCGTGCAGACTTTTTCTCTTGACAGAAAAGACACCTGCAGCTATATCGATGACGGATTTATCTGCATCTGCGGCAAAAAAGTGCTGCCTGTTGACTGCGTAAAGATTGTCGGCAGACACAATCTGCAGAATATTATCATCGCCGTTTCCGCCGCAAAGGCACTCGGTGTGCCGGATGATGTTATAGTGCGTACCGTTTCGGAGTTCAAAGGTGTTGAGCACAGAATCGAATTTGTGCGCGAGCTTAACGGTGTTAAATATTATAATGACTCCAAAGGCACCAACACAGATGCAACAGTAATAGCGGTGAGGTCATTTGACAGGGGAGTGATTCTGCTTGTGGGCGGCTTCGAAAAAGGTCTGCCGATGGATGAGCTGCGCGAGAATCTCTCGTCTGTAAAAAAAGTAATCGGTTACGGCGTGTGCGGCCCCAGGCTCGTAAAGGAGCTTGTCGGGGACGAAGGCACAGTGGTTGACAATCTTGAGCAGGCCGTGAATGAGGCATACAAAATCGCCCTGCCGGGTGATACAGTGCTTCTTTCACCCACCACAAGCTCATTTGACCAGTACAGCTGTTTTGAAGAAAGAGGAGAACATTTCAAAAAGATAGTAAACGCATTGCAATAAACAATATGTGATATGGGGGCTTGATTATGCTGTTTCCCGTAATATTTGCATCGCTCGGAATGATTCTGCTGTTTGCTTTTCAGTATCACAGAATCAAAGGCTGCACTCCGTGGACCACGGTCCTTAAGTCGTTCACTTCGCTCGGCTTTATGTGCGTTGCCGTCTGCGCTCTCGCGACAAATGATTTTGATAAAGCAAATTCAAAATACTGCGCGTTTGTCATCCTTGCGCTGCTTTTCGGCCTTCTCGGCGATATATGGCTCGACCTCAAGTTTACTCATCCGGAATGCGGCATTCCTTACACTTACGCCGGCTTTATGGTGTTTCTTTTCGGTCATCTTGTGTATGACGCAGGCCTGATTACGAGATTTTATGTAAAAGGCCACCCGATGTATCTCATTGTGCCCGTGCTTGTTTCGCTGGCATTCTGCGTGGTTGTGCTTCTCACCGAGGACCTTATGAAGGTGAAATACGGCAAATTCAAAGGGATTGTTGCCGCGTACAGCCCGGTTGTTATTTCAATTTCCGCTTTTTCCGGCTCATTCGCGCTTCTCCATCATCTCAAGGAAATTCCTCTCAATATTTTCTTCGTTGCGAGCATTTTCTTCCTGTTTTCCGATCTTATACTCAACGGAACATATTTCGGAGACGGCAAAAACAGACCGGTTGATATTATCGTCAACCACACATCTTATTATCTTGCCCAGTACGCGATAGCGCTTTCTTTGTGCTTTCTTGAATAAATTTTTGTGATGAAATAAAGCTAATTTGTTTTCAGGAGGAAAAACCATGGAACAGATTCTCTCTGCACTGATATCTGTCTTGATGGTCGTTGTTCAGATGATAACGTCCTTTCTCGGCGGAGGCGGGATAACCATTCCCACATTTCCCGGCACTGACCCCGGCACAATAGTTGAGGACACATCGGATATGATATGGCCTCTCAAGAAATCCAGCTATGTTTCCGCCGGATTTCCGAATTACGATGACGGCTCGTATCACGGCGGTATTGACATTGTGCTCACGAGCGGAAGCAGCAAGGGTGAGCCCTTCTACGCTGTCAAAGACGGCAAGGTTGCAATAGCCCTCAATGACAACGAAGATAATCTCGGCTACGGCAACTGTGTGTGTCTGAGCCACACAGACGGTATTTCCACTTTCTACGCTCACGCCGATTCTGTCAAGGTCAAGAAGGGCGATACTGTCCGCAAGGGCGACCTTCTGGGCTATATCGGTCAGACGGGCAACGCAACGGGGCCGCATCTTCACCTTGAGGTCTGGAAAGAAAAAGACAACGGCATTGAAAGGGTCAATCCTCTCGATTATATCAAGAATCCCTATACCAATGTGCCTTCAACGCCCACTACCCCCACAACACCCACCGAGCCTGAAACCAAAAACGGCAAGTTCAACTTCCTTGTTTACGGCTACGGTCACGGTGTCGGAATGAGCCAGGACGGCGCCATATTGATTGCAAAAGCCGGATATCAGTACAGTGATATTCTCACAAGATATTACCCCGGCACCACCTTAAAAACGGATTCATCAACTCCCGCTACAGTCAACAAAAACGGCAAGAAAGTTTCCATACTTGAATTCCTCTGCAAAACAGTCGCTCAGGAAATCGGGTCCGGATCACCTTTGGAAGCTCTGAAGGCTCAGGCTGTTGCCACTTACACTTATGCCAAAGTTTACGGCTACGGTAACGGTCAGGGCTATAAATCCGATTTCAAATACAGCGGCACCAATGTCGAAAAAGCGTGCCTGGCTGTGCTCGGCATGTCAAAGACAACCGATACTCCCAAGGCGACCTACCTTGATTATAAGGGCAATCCCGCTCAGACCTTCTATTTCTCCAACGCCGCGTGCAAGACCGCATCTTCCGTGAACGTCTGGGGCGGCAGTGAAATTGAGTATCTTAAGGGCGGAGTATCCAGCCCCGAGACTCCCGTAAAGTCCACCAAGACTTATACTGCCGAGGAAATGAAGACGCTCATAAACGATTACGCCAAGGCGGAAAACAAGACCATCACTCTTGACAAAGATCCGTCAAAGTGGATTGAAATTGTTTCTCACGACGGCTCGCTCGGCACTGCCGGCTATATCAAGGAAATCAAAGTCGGCAACATCAAAATGAGCGGTAACACCTTCAGATCCAAAGTGCTAAAATACGGCCTCAAGTCACATTGCTTCCTTGTAGGCTACGATACCGTACCCAAAGAGATTAAAATCACCGTTGAGCCCATTGAGGCACCGAAGCCGGCGTCAACTCCCTTTGTGCTTCCGAAGGCCTCAATGATTACGGGTGTTCCTTTCCTCGATCAGAACAAGCTCGGTTATCCTATGGGCTGTGAGGCGGCCTCCGCTGCTATGGTCATGAACTATTTCGGCTTTGATTCCGTAACCATCAAGGATGTTGTGGCGGCCACTCCCAAGGCATCAAAATACTTCAAGCAGGGCAATGAATGGTTCGGCGGCGATCCCTTCAAGGGCTTTGTCGGCGACCCGACAAAGAAGATGGCTGACGGCGCTTACGGCTGTTTCGCTCCTCCGCTCGTAACGGCAATGCAATCCATTGCCGGAAAAGACAGGGTTTATAACATTTCGGGCTGCACGGCGGATCAGCTCTTCACCTTTGTGGCAAAGGGATGCCCGGTGGTTGTCTGGTGCTGCAACACCGATAACAAGCTTTCAAAGGATATAACCTGGAGAATAATTGACAATAACGGTAAACCGACAGGTGACACATTCACCATGATTAAGTACGAGCACTGCGCAGTGCTTGTCGGATATGATGAGAACTATGTGTATCTCAACAACCCGTCGAGAACAGCCGGCTACAAGCAGGATAAAAACCTCTTTATGAGCAACTGGAATATGCTTTATAACCAGGCGGTTATCATGTTCTGACGAGCAGGGCGGAGCGGTTTTTACTGTTAAAATTTTTATTGACATTTAATTATTTATATAGTATAATGCGTAACGGTTAGAATATGAGATTAAGCAAAGGAGTAGGGCAACCTGCTCTTTTGTTTTTGCAAAGGAGCGGTTTTATGTCAAAAGGAAAGGGCGGCAATGTTTCCGCTGCGGTGCGTGAGCTTGCCGAGCCCATCGCCGAAAAGCTGGGCCTCGAAATCTGGGATGTCCGTTTTGTAAAAGAAGGAGCGGACTGGTTTCTCAGAGTGTTTATCGATAAAGAGGGCGGAGTTAATATCAACGACTGTGAGAATATGAGCCGCGCCCTTGACGCTCCGCTTGATGAGCTTGACCCCATTGAGCAGAGCTACTGCCTTGAAGTGTCATCCCCCGGCATAGAGAGAGACCTTACACGGCCGGAGCATTTTGAAAAGTTCATCGGTGCTGATATCAAGGTGAAATTCATAAGACCCGTTGACGGCAGACGCGAATACTGCGGCGTGCTCGAAAGCAGCGACGGCAGCAGCATTGTGCTCCGTCTTGAGGACGGCAGCGCAATGAACATTGAAAAGAAAGAAACTTCATTCATCCGTCTGGATGATTTTGACGATTAAGAAAGGACTGACAGGAAAAATGAAAAACACAGAATTTTTTGAAGCTGTATCTGCAATGGCTCAGGAAAGGGGAGTGCCTGTTGAAGCTCTCTACGAAGCCATTTCCAAATCCGTTATCACATCCGTCAAGAGGGATTACGGCGACAGAGATATAGTCTTCTGCGATATAAACCCAGAAAAGAACACTCTCAAAATTTTTGTGCGCAAGAGAGTCGTTGACGAAGTCACGGATGAAATTGAAGAAATTTCACTTGATGAAGCAAAGAAAATCAGAAAGAGAATCAATGTGGGCGACACCATCGATATAGAGCTCAACACCAAAGCGGTCAGCAGAATCGCGGCGGTTAAAGGCAAGCATCTTCTGCGCCAGAATATCGGTGACGCCGAGACCGAGCGCAAGAGGCAGGAGCTTCAGGAAAAGAATCAGGAGCTTGCCACCTGCAAGATTATCAGAGTCGATCCCGACACTCTCGATGCCTTCCTTGAAATCGGCAAGGTCGTTGAGCGCCTGCCCAGAAGCGAGCAGATTCCCACTGATGTGCTCAGAGAAGGCGAGTATATCAAAGTGTATGTTACCGAAGTTATCGAGGGCGCAAAAGGCCCCAAGGCAAAAATCTCCAGAACTCATCCCGGCCTTGTAAGGCGCCTGCTTGAGGTTGAGGTGCCCGAAATAGTTGACGGCACCGTCGAAATCAGGTCCATAGCCCGCGAAGCCGGTTCAAGAAGCAAGATAGCCGTTTACTCATCGGATGAAAATGTTGACCCCGTCGGCGCCTGCATAGGTCAGAGAGGTCAGAGAATCAACAATATCGTTGATGCTCTCGGCGGCGAGAAGCTTGATGTGATCAACTACAGCGATGACCCCGCTAAGTTTGTTGCCGCGGCTCTCGCTCCTGCAAATGTAATATCCGTTGAGATACTCAGCGAGGAGGAGAGAAGCTGCAAGGTTACCGTTCCCAACAATCAGCTTTCACTCGCTATAGGCAACAAGGGCCAGAATGCCCGTCTTGCCGCAAAGCTCACCGGCTGGAAGATAGATATTAACCCCGAATTTGAGGAGCCGGTAATAAATTTTGATGACTGATACCCGAAGGAGAGTCTGCTATGGCTGTGCGTCGAAGCGTTCCGATGAGAAAATGTACGGGCTGCAATGAAATGAAGCCCAAAAAAGAGCTTGTACGGGTTGTAAGAAGCCCGGAGGGCGAAATATCCGTGGACCTTGTCGGCAAAAAGCCCGGCAGAGGCGCTTATGTCTGCAGAAGCAGAGAGTGCCTCGAAAAAGCCAGAAAAGCCAAAAGACTCCAGAAGGCGTTTTCGTGTGAAATACCGGACGAAGTTTTTGAACGGATGGAGGAAGAGCTGGAAAATGGATGAAAACAGATTCCTCTCTCTCCTCGGAATGTGCCGCAAAGCGGGCAAGCTCAGCTGCGGGCACGACAGTTCGGTAGAATCCATTAAATCTCACAAAGCGGCTTTGTGTGTTTTCAGCAGTGATTCTTCAGAACGGCTGAGAAAGGAAATCAGGCGCGAATGTGAATTCCGCAATTCTCAGGCGGATTCGCTGACCGTAGAATATGACATGAATGAAATCGGCAGAGCCACGGGGCTCAGGTCCGCGGTGCTTACCGTCAACGATAAGGGCTTGGCGGACGCATTGCTGAAAGCACTCGGCAGATCGTAAGGAGGATAAAGAATGATAACTAAAATCAAGGTATCCGACGTAGCAAAGGATTTCGGCGTAAAGCCTACCGAAATAATAAATGTTCTCGCAAAGTATTACGAGGGCAAGAAAACCCGTACATCAATTCTTGAGCAGGATGAGCTCAATCTGATATTTGAGTATTATACCAAGCAGTTCAGCGTTGATAATCTCGACGCTTACTTTGAGCTTGTTTCTCCCGCAGGCGCCGCCAAGGAGAAGGAAGCGGAGCCTGCTCCCGCTCCCGAAGAGGCGCAGGCCAAACCCGCCAAAGCCAAGAAGGCGGCCAAAGCAGACGAAAAGGGCGGGGAAGCGCCCGAAAAAGAGCCCGAAAAGCCCGAGCAGGAGAAAAAAGAAGAAGAGAAGAAACCCGCAAAGGAAAAGAAGGCTGAAAAGAAGGAAGCGGCTCCCGAAAAAGAGAAGCCGGCAGAGAAGGCCGTGAAACCCGCTGCCGAAAAAGCAACAGGCAAAACCAAGGCGCCCAAGATGCCTGTTATGCCTCAGAATAATCGCAAGCAGCCCGAAAAGAAGAAGGAAGACAAGGCGGCTCAGCCCAGAACCAAAGGCGAGCAGTCCACAGTCAACCTCAGAAGCGACAATGTTGACCTCGAGAAGTATAACGAAAAATATGAGAGAATTGCTCCGGGTTCCGCAGCAAGCGCAATGGAGAGGGGCCCCTCAAAGCAGAAGATAAATCAGAAGAGCAAGCAGTACAGAAAGCAGGGTAACAGACCCACAAGGCGCGAAACAGAGAAAGAGCGTCTTGAGAGAATTGCCGCTGAAAGAGCCAAGAAGCCCCAGCTTCAGCTCAAGATACCCGAGGAAATCACGGTAGGCGAGCTTGCCTCCATGCTCAAAATGACCGCGGCGGAAGTTATCAAAAAGCTTTTCTCGCTCGGTCAGATGGCGGCAATAAACGATGTGCTTGACTATGAGACCGCGGCTATAGTTGCCGAAGAGCTCGGCGCCAAGGCTGAGAAGCTCGTGGTTGTCACTATAGAAGACAGAATAATCGACGACAGCGAAGACGATGAAGCGTCACTTGAGCGCAGAGATCCTGTTGTGGTCGTTATGGGTCACGTTGACCACGGTAAGACCTCAATTCTTGATGCTATCAGAAACACTTCCGTCACCGCGGGTGAAGCTGGCGGCATTACTCAGCATATCGGCGCTTACAGAGTCAATGTCAACGGCGAAAATATTACCTTCCTTGATACTCCCGGTCACGCCGCTTTTACCTCAATGCGTTTAAGAGGCGCTATGGCCACAGATATAGCCGTGCTTGTAGTCGCTGCGGATGACGGTATTATGCCTCAGACAATTGAAGCCATCAACCACGCCAAAGCGGCCGGCGTTCAGATTATAGTTGCAATCAACAAGATGGATAAACCTGCCGCAAATCCGGACAGAGTGCTTCAGCAGCTCACCGAGTATGAACTTGTTCCGGAAGAGTGGGGCGGCGAAACCATCTGCGTTCCTGTTTCAGCTCTCACAAAGCAGGGCATAGACAAGCTGCTTGAGTCCATTCTTCTTGTGGCTGAAATGCAGGAGCTTAAAGCCAACCCCAACCGCCGCGCGAAGGGCGTTGTTATAGAAGCCAAGCTCGACAAGGGCAGAGGCCCCGTTTCAACTCTCCTTGTGCAAAACGGTACCCTCAAATCCGGCGATATCATAGTTGCCGGCACTGCTGTAGGCAGAGTAAGGGTTATGACGGATGACAAGGGCAGAAAGGTCAATGAAGCCGGTCCGTCCGTTCCCGTAGAGATTATGGGTCTTGCCGAAGTTCCCCAGGCAGGCGACGCGTTTGACGCCGTCAATGACGAACGCCTCGCAAGAGAGCTTGTCGAGCAGAGAAAGGCAAAGGCCAAGGAGGAGCAGTTCAAGGAGTATCAGAAAGTTACTCTTGAAAATCTCTTTGATTCCATCAAGGAAGGCGAGCTCAAGGAGCTCAATATCATTATCAAGGCAGACGTTCAGGGCTCAGCCGAAGCAGTTAAGCAGAGCCTTGTCAAGCTCTCCAACGAAGAGGTCAGGGTTAAGGTTATCCACTCCGGCGTCGGCGCAATCAATGAGAGCGATGTTATGCTTGCAAACGCCTCCAACGCCATCATCGTCGGCTTCAATGTCAGGCCCGACGCAGTCGCTTCTGAAAACGCAGAGCGCGATGATGTTGAAATCAGAACATACAGAGTTATTTATGACTGTATCAACGAGATAGAAGCCGCCATAAAGGGTATGCTCGCGCCTAAATTCAGGGATGTTGATATCGGTAAAGCGGATGTCCGCCAGATAGTCAGGATTTCCTCCATAGGCAACATTGCCGGCTGCCATGTCACGAGCGGCAAAGTCACAAGGAATTCCAAGGTCAGAGTTGTCCGCGACGGTATCGTTGTTGCCGAGGATGAGATTGCCTCGCTGCGCAGATTCAAGGACGACGTCAAGGAAGTCGCTTCCGGCTTTGAATGCGGTATCGGTCTTACCAAGTTCAACGATATAAAGGAAGATGACGTGTTTGAATTCTTCATCACCGAGGAGTACAGAGACTGATGGCGGGATATAAAACAGATAGGGTAGCGGAAGATATAAAGCGCGAAATTGCCTCAATCATCCGCGAGCTCAAAGACCCGAGAGTGCAGGGCAAAATGCTCACGGTAGTAAATGTTGATGTCAGCTCCGACGCTTCATACGCCAGGGTTTATGTCAGCGCGCTCGAGGGCATAGACACTGCAAAAACAGCAGTCAAAGGGCTTGTCAGCGCCACGGGTTATATACGCAGAGAGGTCGGTCAGCGTCTTCATCTGCGCAAAACTCCCGAGCTTAAATTCATTGCCGATGATTCCATTGAAAAGGGAATGAAAATTGCAGGAATGCTCAATTCCATAGTCAGGGACGAAGAGGAAGAAAGCGATGATGATTAATATTGCCGCCGCGGCGGAATACTTCAAAAAAAATGATAATTTTCTGCTCCTTTGCCATGCGTCGCCCGACGGTGACACAGTCGGCAGCGCCGCCGCTCTCGCGAGAGCGCTCATTTCAATGGGCAAAAAAGCGCAGGTGAGGTGCTCCGATAAGTTTACCAAGGATTATGATATCCTGCTGCGCGGAATTGAAGAGCAGGAGTTTGAGCCCGAGCACATTGCGGCTGTGGATGTTGCGGACCGTAAGCTTCTCGGCGCGGACTTTGAAGGCCTTTACGGCGACAGAATAGAGATGTGCATAGACCATCACGCTTCCAACACTCTTTACGCGCCTTATATTTATCTTGAGCCCGATTCCGCTTCAACGGCGGAAATGGTTTACCTGCTGATTGAGGAAATGGGTGCTGAAATCACCCCTGAAATCGCCACCTGCCTCTTCACGGGCGTTTCCACCGACACCGGCTGTTTCAGGTTTGTGAATACCACCGTCAGAACTTTCGAGATAGCCGCAAAGCTTGCCGCAAAGGGCGCTGAAACCTTCAGAATAGTCCAGATTTTCTTTGAGACAAAGACCAAGACTTATGCCGCGCTCGAAAGGCTCGCTCTTAACGATATGCGCTTTTTCTTCAATGAGAGGTGCGCGGTCATCTGTGTCACGAGGGATATGTACGAAAAGACCGGCTCCGATGAAACCGAGACCACCTCGCTCGCAAATCTCACCAGAATGGTCGAGGGTGTGCTTGTTGGCGTGCTTATGAAAGAGCAGAAAGACGGCTCTTTCAAAATTTCACTTCGTACCAACGGTGATGTTGACGCGTCCGAAATCTGCAAACGCCTCGGAGGAGGCGGGCACACAGGCGCAGCCGCGTGCAAAATAAACGCGCCCAAGCAAAAAGCGCTCGCTATTGTGCTTAAAGAAATAGAAGCGGAGCTGAGCGCTTTGGAAACAGACTGAGTTTCAGCCTCATATTTCATATTTTGAATTTGAATATCAGCCCGTCAGTAACCGGGTGGCTTAACTGATTTCACCCGGTTAACTCATACTGTATCCGCCGGTAGCATAGCTGGATAATGCATCGGATTCCGATTCCGAAGACCGGGGGTTCGAATCCCTTCCGGCGGGCCAAAATACCGCTCTCCCTTTACGGAAGAGCGGTATTTTAATACAAACGGGATTCCGGTTCTGACAGTGTGAGCGGCAAAATCTACACAGGGAAATTATGCTTATTGATTTTCCACCCAGACTGTTTTATAATAAACCCGTAAAATAGATTTTTTCGGAGGAATGATTATGAAATCTGCAAAGATAATAACAGCGATTATACTTGCTTTTGTTTTTGTTTCAGCCGCGGCTCTTCCTGCTTTTGCCGAAGGTGATACAATTATAAGCGAAGTTCGCCTCACCGTCACCGAGCCCAAAGCCGGCGCCGCTCCCGATGTCAAGGTCGTTTCCGCTGAGCCTGAAAAATACACCGCAACGGTACGATATTGGTTAAAGACAGGCAGTTCGGATAATAAGGTAACCGTTTTTGAGGAGGGCTGCGAGTACGCACTCGTGGTTGATATTAACCCTGCAAGCGGTTTCAGGTTTGAAACTCCGCAGAAAAACGGCAGCAACGAAGAAAGCCCCACCGTGGTATATATCAACAACGTTAAAACGAGATGCGTTTCCTGGGAAACTGAGACCAAGCTTTCCAGAGCCTATTATGTGAGTGTTGCCGAAGAAGCACAGGAGGAAACAAACTTCTTCACAATGATTATAAACGCAATCAGGGATTTCTTCGCCGGCATTGTAAGCTTCTTTAAAAACCTTTTCTGATTTATTTATGATAAAACTCCTGCTCTTACGGGCAGGAGCTTTCTGTTATTTAATTGCTTTTTCCGCTTTCGTTCTGCAAAAGAAGCAAACGCGGCAAACGGGATTCAGACTTTCATGATGTCAAGTATTTCTTTAAATTCGGGAGTTTCTTTGAATTCATCCGAGAGCGGATAGTTATCCAGCATGTGATGAGTCATACGTTTGCGCAGGCTGGCGTCAAGGAGCACACCGACATCTTCCTGTTTGTTCAGAACGGAGCCCTTGAACAAAAGAGCTGTTCTTTCGGTAAGGTTGGGCATAGTGTCAAATTCTTTTGCCAGTTCTGCGCTCTTTTTGAGGTTTTCGAGGGCCTTTGCATTGTTGCCGATCCTGTGATAATACTGACCCAAATGTCCGTAATTATATATTACCGCTGTCCAGTTTTTCCCGTAGTTTCCGTCCGAATACACATTTTCATAGATGCCGTTCATCATTTCGAGCACTTTTATTGTTTCGTTGATTTCTTCGGCTGATGCCTCTCTGCCGTAAAGAAACTGCGTATGTGTGTAATGTGAAACGGCGTTGTCAAAATAGTAAAGAAGTGAGTCAAAAAGCTTCTGACAGCCCTGCCTTATTGCATCGGGGTCGAGCGGTAAATATCCCATCATATGTTCTTTTGAATCGATTATTCCCGGCATTTCATCTATGAGATTATACATATCCTCAGCCGTCACACCGCTGTTTTTGACAGTAACGAGATTACGGTAATATTGAATAATCAGTGTTTTCGCGCGCATTCTGATTCTGTCGTTTGTGCAGAAATCCTGTATTCTTTCATAAATTGTCTTGATTTCTTTTTTGTTTTTCAGAGGATGTCCCGAACCGATATTATCATCCATCAAGGCGTTCATATAGCGCACAAGAATTCGGAAATCCGAAGGATATTTGCCGAAAGCCTCCGACATAAATGAAAGAGAGCCCTCGCTGCTTTTATATTTTCCGTTGTCAAATCTGTCAATGTAGGCGAGGATATCTTTTTCGTTCCGCTGCGCGTCCACGCCGAGCAGATAATCTGTTGTCACACCGAAAAAATCCGCAACAGTCGGCAGCAGTTCAATATCCGGATAGCTTTCACCGCGTTCCCATTTGCTGACTGCCTGGAAAGTTACGCCCAGGAAATCGGCCAGTGTTTCCTGAGTCAGTTCCCGTTCCTTGCGTAAACGCCTGATGTTTTCGCTGAAATAATTGTTCATACAATCACCTCATAATTTTATTGACGTTGCCGTCTGATGAAATAATAGCAATAAATCTTTAAACTCACAATAACGCGTTATTTGAGATTTATTCAACTGCCGGTTGAGCAGGAGAGAGCAAACCTGTTTTTGCTCTGTCGGTAAGGCCGTTTCAACAGTAAGTATATAATATGCAAAGCCGCCCGGCAAGTTTTATTCCTGCCGGGCGGGGAAAATCAGTTCTTTTTCCTGAAAAACAAGTGTTCCGCAATCAGGTATGGTATTTCGGTTATCTGTTCACTTTGTTGTGCCTTCATCATATGCAAGGGGCGTGCTTTATTTTGTGTTTAGGTTCTTCTGATGATACGGACGCAGGTGGTTGCAAGTGGTCTCAAAATGCCCGTAATCGTTGATATATAAAGGAATTAGAACTTAAACAAATCATTTTATACTTTTAATTTATTGTTGATATTTATATTATAAATGTGCTATACTGTAGGTGCGACACAAAGCAAATAGTTTTTAATGATAACAAATCGGCATGTGTTTTTACTCCGGTAAAAATGCAGGCTTCACTTCCACTTGCCTTGTCATCATAGAAACTTTGTGTCGCAGCAAACGGAGCTATGCGTTTTTTGTGCGTAGCTTTCGGGCTGCGCACTTTTTATTTGTATTAGAAATTTGTTATAAAAATGGGGGGAATATGATGAAAAATAAAAATGTCTATGGCTACCTGATTGTCAGTGATGATGGATTTGCCCCGTGTTATGATGACGGACTTTTCACCCTCGCATGTTGTAAGCCGGACATCCGAAAATCCATTTTCAAAAATCATATTGATGAAAACGGTAAAGTGAAAGATGATGTATGGGTTATTGCCTTCAGGCACGGCGATCAGTATGAAAACGGAGAATATGAAACAAAACTCGTCTACGTCGCTAAAATCACCGGTGTTCTGAATTTTGAAGAATACTATGATTGCGCAGATTATCAAAGCCGAACCGACTGTATTTACAAAAATCTGAAAACAGGTTGTTGTGAAAAAATATCCGGATTAAAGGGCAAAGATAGAGAGGAGAGCTTGAAAAAACTGATAAAAAAGGCATATCGGGGAAAGCCGGATTATCATATCATTAAGTGCAAAAGCAATCCTACAGGCAATGAACTTGACCAGTTCAGACGTGATGTCAGCGGCCTCTGCGTTTTAATATCCAGTGAATATTACTATTTCGGTAATGAAAAACTCCCCAAAGAATTAGAATTCGCCAAAGAACATTGCAGGCATAAACGCCCTGGTAGGTTTTTCTATGTGGACATAAAAACGGATGAAATCGATGCATTGATCAAAAAGTTTGCAAATCACAAAAATATTAAAGCTCCTTTACCTGAAAATAAAAAAAGGGTGTGTGGGTGTTGAAAATGAAAAAACGATTGTTATCAGTTGTATCTTTTTTTGCTGTATGTATAGTAGTAATAGCCGTATTAACAACAACTGCAAGTGCTGATGAAAGCGGGACTTTCGGGGACAATCTGACTTGGTCTTTCAACAGTAGTACAGGTACTTTGACAATAAGCGGAACAGGAGAAATACCAGATTACGATGGAATGATGGGTCCTCCATGGCAAAACAATGTTTCTCCTTATGTAAAAGAATTAATAATAGGAAACAATGTTACAAAGATAGGAAAATATGCATTTAATCATTTATTATATGCTACAAGTGTTGTTATTGGAAACAAAGTATCGAACATAGGATTTGGGGCGTTTTATAATTGCGAAAAATTAATAAATATTACAATTCCGCAAAGCACAGTATCTATAGATAGTCAGGCATTTAGAGGTTGTACTGCCCTTACAAGCATAACTATACCCCAAAATGTAAAAAGCATTGGAGGTAGTGCTTTTTATAAATGCTCGGAATTGAAAAGTGTTAAAATTGGAGACGGAGTCATTAGCATAGGGAATTCTGCTTTTTCACAGTGCACAAGTCTTGAAGATGTGATAATAGGAAACAGTGTCACAAGCATTGGATATGATGCTTTTGCTGATTGTACTGAGATCAAAAAAGTTAAATATACTGGAACAATCGAAGATTGGTGTAATATTGCTTTTCAGACACAAGTTTCAACGTCTTCTATAAGTTCAAACCCTATTGTTTATGGAAAAGAACTATATATAAACAATGAACTAATAACTGATTTGGTTATTCCTAACTCTGTTAAACGCATAGGAAGTCGAACATTTACTAATTATTCTACGCTCAAAAGCATAACCATACCTGACAGCGTCACAAACATAGGTGAAAAGGCATTTTTCCGCTGTACTGGTCTAACGAGCATAACTATCCCAGACTCAGTCACAAGCATTGGAGAGATGGCATTCGCCCAATGCTCCGGGCTAACCAGCCTCACACTATCCGAAAATGTTACAAGCCTTGGCGGTGGTGTGCTTTCTGGTTGTACCGGGCTAACCAGCATAACTATACCCGAAAGCTTAAATACCACAGGAAGAGGCACCTTTAGTGGGTGTACCGGGCTAACTAACATTAATTTTCCCGCCAAAATCAAAAAAATCGATTATGAAGCTTTTTATAATTGTTCCGGGCTTACAAGTATAACAATTCCCGAAAGTGTCACAAGTATAGGTCAAGAGTCATTCTATGGTTGCACCGGGCTAACAAGCATAACAATCCCCGAAAATGTTACAAGTATTGATCGTTATGCATTTGACCAATGTAGTAATTTAGAGGAAATAAAATTTAATGCAATAAATGTTGCAGATTTTGAATATCCAGTTTTTTCTTCTTCAGGAGCGGCCGGCAACGGTATAAATGTATTTTTGGGCGACCGCGTCGAAAGAATACCCGCAAACTTTTTATACTATACAACCAATACAAAGTCTTTATCTTTTGCTAATAGTGTAAAATCAATAGGTGAAAACGCATTTTCAAATTGCGGTGATTATATAATTGTTAATTACAAAGGAAATGTAGAAGACTGGTGTAATATAGATTTTTCTAATTATGACTCAAACCCACACGCCAAAGAATTGTATATTAACGAAACTTTGATTACAGAATTAAAGATACCTGATACAGTTAGCAACATAAAGAATTATGCTTTTGGCGGTTGCACTGGGCTTAGAAGCATAACTATTCCTGACAGCATCACACTTATTGGCAAATCTGCATTCAGTAATTGCACAGATCTTAACAATATAAGATATAATGCGGTGAATGCCGCTATCGGCCAAACATATGAGGCGTTTTCCAAGGCTGGAATTAACGGAGACGGAATTACAGTTAATTTTGGTGCCAGTGTTAGTGTAATTCCACAATACCTATTTTATAGTTCAGATTACTATAGCCGGCCTAAAATCACTCAGGTTTATATGGGTAAAAGCATATCAAGAATAGACTCCTATGCGTTTAACGAATGCAGATTTTTAAAAAATATTTATTTTGACGGAACTTCTGAAGACAGAAAACAAATAAACATCTTTAAATATAATGACTCTTTCGTAAATGCTAACTGGATATATTACAGTCACGCATACATTGTGGAAATAATCAAAAAACCGACTTGTAAAGATTACGGCAAAGAAAAATACACCTGTGAGCTTTGCGGTTACAGTTACACAAAACAGATTGCTAAAACAGATAACCATGATTGGGGTATTCCAACAGCAATATCTCCTGATTGCTTAAAAGAAGGTGGCGATCTTTTTGTTTGCCAGCTTTGCGGCTGTTCAAAACTTGAGAATATAAAGCCGGCCATCGGCCACAGCTTTACGAACTATATTCCCGACGGCAATGCAATCTGCCTTGAGGACGGAACAAAGACGGCAAAATGCGATAACTGTGAAGAGACAGACACAGTAGCAGACGAAGGCTCTGCGCTCGGTCACGATATTATTCATCACGACGGTCAGGCGTCAACCTGCAAAGATCACGGCTGGAAAGCATACGAAACATGTTCAAGGTGTGATTACACCACATTTGAAGAATTGCCACTCGGTGATCACAGCCCTGCACCGTTTAAGGTTGAAAACTCAACTGAATCAACCTGCAAGAAAGCGGGCGAATATGATGAAGTTGTCTATTGCTCAGTTTGCGGTGATGAATTAAGCAGGGAGCATAAAGTCAGAGAACTTGGTAATCACGCTCCTCTTGATCCTGTGAAAGAAAATGAAGTTGCAGCAACCTGCACCGAAGGTGGAAGTTATGACAGCGTTATCAAATGCGGTGTATGCGGTGATGAACTGAGCCGTGAAAAAATCACGACAAACCCGGCCGGCCACAGTTACACTGAGGTAGTAACAGCTCCGACCTGTACCGAGCGAGGATTCACAACTTATACCTGCCACTGCGGTGACAGTTATGTGGATAATTACAATGATGCTCTCGGTCACAGCTTTACAAACTATAAGTACAACAACGATGCTACAACCGAAAGAGATGGAACCGAGACAGCAAAATGTGATCGCTGCACAGAGACTTATACAAGGACAAAGCCCGGCACAAAGATTGTTAATCCCACTGCAAGTGCAAGGCTGAATGTTAAAGCGTCTCAGACAGTCGATTACAAATCAAATGTTACTGTTACGGCCACTGCATCTGGTGTACCTACAGGATATGTTCTTGCTATTTATGAGGGTAACACTTTCAGAACTCAGGGAGATAATACAAAGGTTTCTTACCCAGTCGGTCAAATGACTGCTGGAAGAACTTTCACTGTGAAAGTAATTGATCCGTCAACAAAAGTCGTACAGAAAGACAGCAGCGGAGCAGAGCTCAGCAAATACTGTGAAGTAAAAGTTAAAACAGGTTTCTTTGATAAACTGATTGCTTTCTTCAAAGGATTGTTTGGGGCACTGCCCAATGTTGAAGTAAAACCGTAAAAGCATAATGAAAACAGCCGAGGCTTTGGCCCCGGCTGTTAATCTTATGTCATTTATTCTCATTTGCTGTGTTAATGGAGGATATGAGCATCCTGCGGATAGTTCCGCATTGATTGTTAAGAGTTTTGAAGCATTCTTCGTTAATCAACCCGGATTTTAAAAATAACTCAATCCAGTATTCCGATTCATAACATTCTTTCAGAGCAATCTGCAGTTTAGCGATAAAATCCGGCTTGCTGTGTGCGTAATTAGCTTCATGGATATTTGCCCCGACAGATGTGGCGGAGCGTTCAAACTGATTTACAAGCGAATAATGGCCTTTTAACCCTTCGCATAGTTTAATTGCGTTAACGGCAAATTCCATTGATAAAGCCTTTAGTTTTGATTCAGCCATACTATTTCTCCTGTGCGTTTTTTGAGTGAAATATCTCGCTTTGCTCGATGTGAAATAATTCTGACGAATTGTGAAATTTTGCGGCAAGCCGCAAAGTGAAATGAAATAAATCCACCCACGCCCGCAGGCATTTCATACGCCGAAGGCGTATTTCATGCACGAAGTGCATTTCACAAATCCTGAAAGGATTTATTTCGTTGAAAACGACAGTATTCTGTCGAATACTGTCGTTTTCATGGTACGGGTATTGTTATAGGATTTAAAATATCGCCGCAGGCGCAATCGCAAAAAGGCGGTAGTGAGCCAAAGGCGTTATGAGGGCGCTTGCAACCGAATAGCCGACGTGAATGTGCCTTTTTGCGAAAAGGAGGAACGACGGCGCATGTGACTGATTTTTGTGCAAACAAAGTATAGTTAAGGGCTGAAAGCCAAAATCCGGCTTCCAGCCCCCTATAATCACTTAAATTATATTATCATTTTGGAGTTTACACAAAATCGGGGGAATACCCCCGTCATATGAAAAGCCCCCGGCTTA
>JAEELT010000042.1 GCA_016282855.1 Clostridiaceae bacterium
CCTATGACAGGCATAGGAGGCTCCGCAAGCCCTACGGGAACATCCGCGGGGCCGCCGATTTCGGGTATCTTACTGCCCCGCTTCTTTTTATCCTGCGCGGTGCTTTCACCATCGACTGCTTCGGGGATTTTGTTTTCCCCGGCTCTTTCTTTTTCTTCCTTCTCCTCCTGCTCACGTCTGAGACGCATTTCTTCTCTGCGGCGTGCGTTCTCTTCCATTCTCTCGCCCGTTATCTCGCTGACACGCTTTACGGGCTTTCTGACTATCGAGACTATTGCCGGCAGAGATGTGCCGGTAAGAAGCAGGAGTGCAACGACAAGCAGGATAAGCACTGTTATCACCGCTCCTGTTTTGCCGAAAAGCTTTGCGGCGGCGCCGCCGATAAGCGCGCCCACAACGCCTCCGCACTTGCGCACGGCCGAATCATCCCACGCCTGCCTTATCTGCATTGAAACAGTATTTGCCGTGAAATAATCGGCGCCGTTTCTGACTATATGCAAAAATGAACAGAGCATTATCAGAACTGCCGCGGCAAAAACAATATTGGCCGTGGTATATCTGCCCGGCCTGTCCTTAGCGTAAATGACAGCCAGATAAAAAAACACAAAAGGTATTATGTAAGCGCAGATGCCGAGTACTCCGAACATAAAGTTGTGCATTGCGTTCCAAACGCTCTCTCCCTCAATCACCGCGACGGCAAAGAGGAACACCGACAGCGCGGCAAAAACTATTGCCATTGTCTGCCTGTTTACAGCCGCTCTTTCAGGCTGACTGTCTTTGGCGCGTGGCGCGCGGGATGCGCCCGTCTTTTTGGCGGGCTGATTTTTCTTTGCAGCAGAGCCGCCGGACGACGGTTTCTTCGCGGGCTGTTTTTTCTTTCCCGTATCTGCCAATTGTTTCATCTCCTTGAAAATAAAGAACTGTGTATCAGGATTTCTCCCTCGGTAAACGCGCGGTAAATATGCGCGCAAAATTCGGTATTTTATATTATATCATTATATAAAATATAATGCAAGTAAAAATCACAATATTTTGTGCAATTAAACTTGAAAACACACTATCTGTGGTGATAAAATAATACAATAAAGCATAGGAGGTCGTGCCATGGATACCGAAAAAATCAGAAGACTGCAGAATATGATTGACACAGCCGGAAACATTGTCTTTTTCGGCGGCGCGGGCGTATCAACCGAGAGCGGCATACCTGATTTCCGCTCCGCGGACGGAATATATATGATGGATTACAAATACCCGCCCGAGGAAATAATCAGCCACTCCTTTTTTCTGAGCCATCCGAAGGAATTCTTTGAGTTTTACAGGCAATATTTTTACTATCCCGATGCCGTGCCGAATGCCGCGCATAAAAAGCTGGCGGAGCTTGAGACAAAAGGGAAAAACATAACGGTCGTCACCCAGAATATAGACGGGCTTCACACCGACGCCGGCAGCAAAAAAGTTTATGAGCTTCACGGCAGCGTGCTGCGCAATTACTGCATGAAATGCGGAAAGTTTTATGATGTTGAGTATGTGGCAAAAAGCACCGGAATACCCAAATGCAGCTGCGGCGGAACCGTAAAGCCGGATGTGGTACTCTATGAAGAGCCGCTTGACGGGCCCACAATCGAGGGCGCGGTTGACGCAATATCAAAAGCGGACCTTCTCATAGTTGCCGGCACATCCCTGCGAGTTTACCCGGCCGCAGGCTTCATAAGATATTTTAAGGGAAGCAATCTTGCCATAATCAACAAGGAGCGCACCGATATGGACGGTGACTTCAGCCTGGTAATACATGACAAGGTCGGCGAGGTGCTCTCAGCGATAAAGGCTTAATGCCGAATCACGATTTTTTTGCTCATTTGAGTAAATATGTGTTGTAAAGTCTTTTTAATAATAGTATAATAAATTTTTGGAAACTAAATAATAAAACCCGGAGGTCTTACAATGATGTTTGATGTTGCTGTTATCGGCGCGGGCGTTGTCGGTGCGCTTACGGCGCGTGAATTGACAAAGTTCAATCTTAAAGTTGCGCTTTTGGAAAAATGCAATGATGTTGCCATGGGCACAACCAAAGCCAATTCCGCTATCGTTCACGCAGGCTTTGACGCTGTTCCCGGCTCTCTCAAGGCAAAGCTTAATGTAAAAGGCACGGCTATGATGCCCGAAACCTGCCGTGAGCTTCACGTTCCCTTTAAAAATATCGGCTCGCTCGTGCTCGCTTTCTGTGAGAAGGAAACAGAGACGCTCAAAGAGCTCAGAGAGAAGGGAATCAAAAACGGAGTTCCGGGCCTTGAAATTTATGACAGTGATAAACTGCACAGCACTGAACCGAATGTAAGCAGCGAAGCCGTTGCCGCCCTCTGGGCCCCTACGGCCGGCATAGTATGCCCCTATGAGCTTACAATAGCCGCGGCCGAAAACGCGGTGAAAAACGGTGCCGAGTTCTTCCGCAACTTTGCCGTTTCAAAAATCGACTGGGACGGCGGCGAATTCACCGTCTCCGACGGCAGAAAAGAAATCAAAACAAAATATGTTGTGAACGCCGCCGGCGTTTACTGCGATGAAATAGCCGCCCTGATCGGCGACAATTCACTCAGCGTTATTTCGCGCAAAGGCGAATATATGCTGTGCGACAAATCCATGGGCACTCTCGTAAGCCACGTGCTCTTCCAGTGCCCCACTGTTATGGGCAAGGGCGTGCTTGTGACTCCTACGGTTGACGGCAACCTTATTCTCGGCCCCAGTGCTACCGACATTGAAGATAAAGAGAATGTAGCTACCACGGCTGAGATACTCGCCCTGGTGCTCGAAAAAGCGCGCAAATCAGTTCCTTCGGTATCCACAAGGGAAGTTATCACATCATTCGCGGGTCTCAGAGCACACCTCGAATGCGATGATTTTATAATAGGCAAAAGCGAAAAGAACAGCAACTTTATAAACGCGGCAGGCATCGAATCGCCCGGCCTTTCCGCTTCACCCGCAATAGCCGAAATGATAGCGGGGCTGATTGCCGAGGACTGCGGGGCGGCTGCCAACCCGGAATTCTGCCCCGTCAGGGAAGAGCCCGTACGCTTCAGGCACATGAGCAATGAAGAGCGAAAAGCTCTTATAGCAAAGAATCCGGCTTACGGCAGAATCGTGTGCCGCTGCGAAACTATCACGGAGGGTGAGATACTTGATGCCATTCACGCTCCGGCAGGCGCCAGGGATGTTGACGGCGTAAAGAGAAGAACGAGAGCGGGTATGGGCCGCTGCCAGGGCGGCTTCTGCGGCTCCAAGGTTGTTGAGCTGCTCGCGAGAGAGCTCGGAACGGATTTAAACGAAATCACCAAATTCGGCGGCGATTCAAAAATACTTTATGAGAGAACAAAGTAAGGAGGAGAGAGCGATGCTTAACTACGATATAGTAATCATAGGCGGCGGTCCCGCAGGTATGGCGGCAGCCCTCAGAGCAAAGGAATGCGGCGTTGACAGCATACTCATCCTCGAAAGAGCGGAAACTCTCGGAGGTATTCTTGAGCAGTGCATTCACACCGGATTCGGTCTTCAGTATTTCGGGGAGGAGCTCTCCGGGCCCGAATACGCAAGCAGATTCATTGACCTTGTAAACAAAGAAAAGATTGAGTATAAAACCGATACAATGGCCCTTGAAATCACTCAGGATAACAAGGTTTACGCCGTCAACAAGAAGGACGGTCTGCTCGAAATACAGGCAAAGGCAATTATCCTCGCAATGGGCTGCAGGGAAAGACCCAGAGGAGCTCTCAACATAGCCGGCACAAGGGCAAGCGGCATTATGAGCGCCGGCACGGCTCAGAAGTATGTTAACATTGACGGCTATATGCCGGGCAAAAAAGTGGTCATACTCGGCTCGGGTGACATCGGGCTTATAATGGCAAGAAGAATGACCCTTGAGGGCGCGAAGGTTGAGTGCGTGTGCGAGCTTATGCCCTATTCAAGCGGCCTTACAAGAAACATAGTGCAGTGCCTTGATGACTTCGGCATTCCCCTTTACCTGAGCACAACGGTTATTGACATTCACGGCAAAGACAGGGTGACAGGCGTCACTATAGCGAGCGTAGATGAAAACCGGCGTCCGATACCGGGCACCGAGCGCCTTATAGAATGCGATACGCTGCTTCTCTCCGTAGGCCTTATACCCGAAAACGAGCTCACAAGAGCAGTCGGAATCGGTCTTGACAGCGTCACAAACGGTGCCGTGGTTGATGAATACAGAGAAACCGACCACGAGGGGGTATTCGCCTGCGGAAATGTGCTTCATGTGCACGACCTTGTTGACTTTGTTACCCTTGAGAGCCAGACCGCAGGTGAAGGCGCGGCAAAGTATGTGCTGGGCAAAAAGCAAAAGGGCGCTCAGGTGACAACCAAGGGCACCGGAATGGTAAGATATATCGTTCCGCAGAAAATCAACCTCAATAACGAAGGCGATGTAAAGCTCTACTTCAGAGTAGGCAACACAGCCAGAAATGCGACTGTCAAAGTGAAATACGGCGGTGAAGAGATTATAAGCCGCAAGCGCCCGCGTCTTGCTCCCGGAGAAATGGAAAGCGTTGTTATCAAAAACGAAATGCTGAAATCCTTCTCCGACGGAGGAGTTTTGGAAATAACCGTGGAGGTGTGAGAAATGACAAGAAATATTACATGCGTTACCTGCCCCATGGGCTGCTCTGTTACAGTTGAAATAAGCGACAGCGGAGAAATAATCAGCGTCAGCGGAAACACCTGCAAGCGCGGCGAAGAATACGCAAAGAATGAAATCACCCATCCTCAGAGAAGCCTTGCGACTACCCTGCGCGTTGAGGGCGGCATATATAATGTGGTGCCCTGCAAATCAGCCGGACCTCTGCCCAAAGAAAAGATATTTGAATGCATGGAGGCTGTCAACAGCACGTGCGTAAACGCCCCGGTTAAGCTCGGAGATGTGCTTGTGAAGAACATATGCGGCACGGGAGTTGACATAGTCGCCACCAATCACTGCCCCCGCAAGGGCTGAAGCGGTAAGCCGGACACCGATATATAAAATCAAATGCGGACTGCAGATTTGTAACCTGCGGTCCGCATTTATTATTATTCATAATGGATAATTATTTACCCGTCCACCCGTCTGTAATAATCAGTTGAATATATCCGATAATTCCGATAAAGCTAAATAGACCGGCAAGGGAATATAATTGCCGCCTTCAGGCAGGCTCTTATTATACTCAATAAACTGTTTTGTCAGATCAGACATATTGTCAAAATAAAACGATGTTGCCTGCGCGGGAGATGTTCCCTGTGTCAGAAACCTGGCTGACCATTTTGAAATCCATACAGAAATCAGAGTATAAATCGTAAAATCCACAAGCGGACTGCTTGTATTGTAAACAGGCAGGTCATTCATTTTAATGCAGTCAATCGACACTTTGAAGCATTGTTCATACTCATCATAACGTAATATGATGTAATGCTCTTTTCCGCTGTCGGAAAGAATAACCGCGGTAAATTCATTATCGTTTTCTTCCAGTTCAACTCTCCTGACGGTGCCGTCTTTATAATAAATATCCACACATTTGTCCCAAAGCAATTCTTCAATCTCATCATCCATAGTTATAATTTCCGGAGCAGTGAAATGATTAAAAAACAACGTATCGTATTTATCCGGCAGTTCAACCCTGTCAATTAATTCCGCAACAGATGAGAGGTTAATCTCAACCGTATACTCCGGGCCGTTTGATATACTGTCGTAAAATGTGTGTGTGCCGGGCTTCCATCCTGCGTCAATAGAGCCGTAACAGGAGCTCAGGCAGGTTTCTCCGCAGGAAAATGTGAGATTTACTTCTTTTATGCAAACGGTTGAACTGTCTCCCTCGGGCCAGATCAGTTCAATATCCGATTCCATCTCAAGCGGATTCGCAGCGGTTTCGAATGATTCAAGCTCTCCGAAATAAACAAACTCTCTCCGGCCATTATCATCCATAAATTCCGCATAGAATACTCCCGGCTCTTCAACATAGAAAATATCATAAGACTTTCCGTTACTGCGCGTCACCGAATCATGCCAATAATCAGAGTCTTCAAAGTAAAATGTTTCGGTCTTTCCTTCTTCGCCTAAAGTGACAATTCTGAGTAGCATGCCTTCTATTCCATAGTATCCGGCCTTCGAGACAGTAAATTTATAATACCCTTCTTTATCTGTTATGTTGTTTTCACCGAGAACGAGTTCGCCCGCAACAGGCTCTTCGTCATAAACGGGATTGCCGTCGTTGTAATAGTATAAGTTGCTCACAAGTATGATTTCGCCCGCGACATCCTGCGCGAAAGCGGAGACGCCGGAGAAAGTCAGTGCGGAAAGCGCGAGAGAGGCGGTAAGAATGAAAGCTGTTATTCTTTTCATGGTTTTATCCTCCCTGTCCTGTTTTACGTCAGGCTTTGTTTTGATTTCAATGCAATTATATCCGCCGCGGCATTAACATTCAACTGCCCAAAGCATTAAGATTTAATTAAGAATATCATTGAACGCTCAAAAAGTGCACGGGTATCCCTGCGGATACCCGTGCGCTCCGGTTAAAAAACAATGATTACCAATTCTTCATTTGCTCGGCCTGCTCCAAAAGCATTTTATAGCTTTCGTGCCTTGAGACGGGGATTTCGCCCATCTCCACGGCTTCGATAATCTTGCAGCCCATATCATTCACATGGCGGCAGGTTGAATATCTGCACTTGCCGAGATACGGCTCAAACTCTTTGAAAGCAAAGGGCAGATTATCTTTGTCAACATACTCG
>JAEELT010000006.1 GCA_016282855.1 Clostridiaceae bacterium
CTATCATAACCCCTAAAAAAAACAATTCAATACTAAATAATGCCCATTCAATGTTTGTTCCGTACCAATAAATATGTATTAAAACAGCCGCAAGACTTAAAAGCATTTCAAGAATACAAACAGTCAACATATCCAACCACTCCCGTATTTATAAATATATCTATATTCAGAACCGGATATTTCAGTTATTCCAAATATAACAGCATATTCTCCCTCAGTATATTCTGATGATGCCAAGCTTGCATCTGAAAGCATTTCCCCATATTCATCTTCTTCAACTAAAAAAGTAACTTCAGCTGTAATTCCCAAAGGAGTATAATATATTCCTAATAAAGTTGATGTGATTGACTGAATCCACCTGGCAACTTTCATTGTTTTTTTGTGACTGTTTTCTTCCTTTTGCCAAGAAACACTGTCTCCATAATACACTTCATTAACATAATATTTGGTGAACCTTGCCGGCCGGCTGATTTCAGCATAATAATAGCAGATTATCCCTGCTTTGGCAACGCTTATTTCCAAAAGTGAATCAAGCTGAAAAGTTTAAATCACGGGCAGGTGCCGCATCTTCCGGCGTCAATACTCCCCCCGCAGAATGAAGCAGGGTTCCTTAACACTTTTGTATCAAAGATACCGCCCGGCACGGCACTCGCTGCTTATGATTGAGACAAGAGCCGTTAATAATAAATCAAATACTTAAAAACCAAGCTTGTTTCGTGTGTTTCGATTTGCACCACCGCGCTGATGCCGGCGGATATCAGCATTGAAAAACCGACTCTCACTCAGGACTGCTTTTTTCCTTATTCAATTAAAATGAGCCGTTATCCGGTTAAGAAATCTCTCCGCAATGGGTGAAAAAGTCTGGCCCTTTTTCCACACGAGGAACAGCTTCGTTTCAAGTTTCGGCGTGAGCGGGCGGAATACCAGAGCGCTGCCTTCGGATGTGTTTACAAGTTTATCAAAGGTCAGCAGATATCCGAGGTGCTCCCCGGCAAAAAGCGAGGCATTATATGAAAGGCGGAATGAGCCCTCGAGATGCAGCTTATCCATATCCCCTTTTGCCCATTTCGGTATATCCTTTTCCCAGCCCTGACCCGAGCAAAACAGCGGCAGCCCGATAAGATCACGCGAGCGCACTGCTTTTTTCTTCGCGAGCGGCGAATCCGCAGGCATAACAACTCCCCATATATCCGGCTCGGGGAAAACAAGATACTCATATTTTGTTTTGTCGGGTATTTCGGCAAGAACGGCAAAATCGAGCAGTCCCTTATCAAGTTTCTCCGCTACCTGCTCGGTATCGCCGCTGGTAATATGATAATGAAGATTGGGGTAATCCTGCTTAAACGCGCTGATTTCACCCACAAGGTAACGAATCTGATATGATTCCGCAAGGCCGAAATAGAGCTCTCCTCCGGTTATATCATCAAGCGAAACAAACTCTTTTTCAATTTTATCAGCCATATTTACCAGGTCCTCCGCTCTGTCGCGAAGCAGGTTACCCTCCTGCGTCAATACTATGCTGAAGCTACGGCGGGTAAACAGCTTCTTGCCCAGCTCATCCTCCAGCGATTTTATCGCCTTTGAAAGCGTTGGCTGGGTTACGTGAAGGATTTCCGCAGCCCTTGTCATATTCTCTTCTCTTGCCGCCGCAAGAAAATATCTGAGCGTTCTTATCTCCATATTAACCTCCGATTGACATTCCGTTTTTGAATATCATGATATTCATTATAACAATTTGTAAATAGCATTGCAAGATGTTATAATTAAATCAGAAAGAAAGCGGAGGTGTTTTTTTATGATAAAACCGGAAGAGCTTAAACTCACAACCGAATGGGACAAAACTTTTGAAAAAAGCGAAAAGGTCAACCACTCCAAAGTAACATTTGTAAACAGATACGGTATCACTCTTGCTGCCGATATGTATGCGCCGAAGGATGCATGCGGAAAACTCCCTGCAATCGCGGTGTGCGGGCCTTTCGGAGCAGTCAAGGAGCAATGCTCCGGCCTCTATGCTCAGACTATGGCACAGCGCGGATTTCTGACGCTTGCGTTTGACCCCTCCTTCACCGGCGAAAGCGGCGGTCAGCCGAGATATATGGCTTCGCCCGATATAAATACCGAGGATTTTATGGCTGCCGTTGATTATCTTTCACTGAGTGAAAAGGTTGATGAAAACAGAATCGGCATTATCGGTATCTGCGGCTGGGGCGGAATGGCCGTAAACGCCGCCGCGCTTGACACGAGAATCAAAGCAACCGTCGCCTCAACCATGTATGATATGACAAGGGTAAACGCCAACGGATATTTCGACTCCGAAGACAGCGAGGAATCGCGCTACACAAAGAAGGCGGCAATATGCGCACAGCGTATAAAGGATTATGCCGCGGGTGAATACGCGCCGGGCGGCGGAGTGATTGACCCTCTCCCCGATGATGCACCGTATTTTGTGAAAGACTATTATGACTATTACAAAACTTCAAGAGGATATCATCCCCGCTCGCTCAACTCAAACAACGGCTGGAATATCATCGGCTGTGAGTCTTTTATGAATCAGCCGATACTGAAATACTCAAACGAAATCCGCTCCGCCGTTATGATTATGCACGGCGACAAGGCGCACTCCTTCTATTTCGGCAAAGACGCCTATGAAAATATGACTAAAGGCAGCAAATATGCAGGCAATAAAGAACTGCTCGTAATTGAAGGCGCTTCTCACACCGACCTCTATGACGGCGGAGAAACGGGCGCAATACCGTTTGACAGAATCGAATCTTTTATGAAGGAGAATCTTAAATGAGTAAAGTTCTCATAATCACAACAAGTCTCAGGGCAAAGAGCAATTCCGACATTCTCGCAGCCCGCCTGGCCGAAGGGGCGCAGGATGCGGGGCACAGCGTTGAATGCGTAAGCCTGAAGGGCAAAGAAATCAAATACTGCATAGGCTGCCTCACCTGCCAGAAAACGCAGAGATGCGTAATCAAGGATGACGCTCCGGGGATTGCGGAAAAAGTCAAAAATGCCGAAACGCTCGTTTTTGTCACTCCGGTTTATTATTATGAAATGAGCGGTCAGATGAAAACTCTGCTTGACAGACTGAACCCTCTTTACCCGACCGATTATAAATTCCGCAATGTCTATATGCTATCAACTGCTGCGGAAGCCGAAGAATACGTGCCCGAAAAAGCGGTCAGCGGTCTTCGGGGGTGGATTGACTGCTTTGAAAAAGCCGTATTTGCCGGCTCTCTCTTCTGCGGTGATGTCACTGTCCCCGGCGAGGCTTCGGGCAAAGAAAAAGCCCTTGAAGACGCTTATGAATTCGGGAGGAATCTTAAGTAATGGCAAAAATCATTTCCATTATAATGGCGATATTCACCGCGCTTTATATGTTTGTTTCCTGCGGGAAAGCGCCCGGAACAGGCGACAAAGAAACCACCGCGGCACCTGAAACATCGGTTACCGAACCCGTCAGCGAAGACAATCCGGCACAAACGCCTTCAGGCTCACTGCCGCAGGGTTCCGGTGAAGAAGAAAACACTACGGAGGGTACACCCGTGAGCAAAGCACTGACTCTCAGAATAAACGGCAGGGAAGTGCCCGTAAGCTGGGAAAAAAACGATTCCGTCGCCGCGCTCTGCGAACTTTCGTCAGACGGACTGACTGTAACCATGTCAATGTACGGTGGCTTTGAGCAGGTCGGCTCTCTCGGCTCGTCAATTCCGAGAAACGACAAACAGACTTCAGCCTCCTTCGGCGATATCGTACTCTATCAGGGAAATCAGATTGTGATTTTCTACGGCTCTAATTCCTGGTCCTATACTCGCCTGGGGCACATAAACCTGAGCCAAAGCGAAATGACTGACCTGCTTGCAAACGGTGATGTAAATATAGATTTGATTTATAAATAAAAATAAGCCCGGAGCGTGGGAATCTTCCCATAACTCCGGGTTCTTTTTTATGTTGACCGGCTGTGTTGTTTTGAGTTATAATTATCTCAACAAATCTTGCTAATGAAAAAGTCAAGAGAAAAATAATTTTTTTTGCTTTAAGAAAGCAAAAAAAAGAGTATAGAAACAAAACCCACATGGTTGTGGATTTGAAAAAAGTTATGTATAATGAGATTCGGATTTGCTATTGTTATAGAACTTCCATTGCTCTTGCGTAGTAAATCCGAAGGAACTTGTTAACACCAGCCATCTTGGCGACGTTATACGGTTTCCCTTCCTGCTCCTTTTTGACCAGAAAAAGGTAGACAGGATCGTCTTGAGGTCGTGCCAGTTTGAGAGCCTGCATGACTTCAAAACAATACTTTCTGAGAGCCGCATTCCCACGTTTAGATATGTGGCGATTGTGACTCTCAAACATTCCAGATTGGTAAGGAGGGGCATCGTTTCCTGCGTATGCATTGAGAGCTTTTCCACTATGAAAACGACGAATGTCACCAATTTCTGCCAGAATAAGAGGTCCGAGCCGGTCACCAACACCCGCCATAGCGCGCAGAACTTCATACTCGGGCAAGGTTTCTGCTAATGTTTTCATCTTCTGGATGATGGAATCTGCTGCTTTCTGTGATTCAGAAACCAAATCAACACACTGGTCCTGAGCGGCGAGTGTATATTCATTTTCTCCCCGCGTTGTGATGCTGTTCAAAGCCATCTCATAAATGATTAAGCCGCAGCTGCCGGCACATCGATTTCGAGATTTTCTGGAGAGTTTATCATAACTTTCGAGGAACCTTGTTCTGCCCATCTTCCGAATACGATCAAAGGATTTAAACCGTTTGATAAACTGCACTGAAAGACTTGTCTCGGGATCTCTGGTCGTTAAAGATAGCACTTTGGTTATTCCCGGCATAGTTTCGTCCAACAGATTAATAAGGAAAGTTTTGTTTGCCTTTAAGGTTCCCATACGCTGGTCGTATTGCCTTGCAAGGAAACGCAGATCCTCATATTTCTGATCCATAGGGGTATAAGGGACTAATGAATATCCTTTCTCCAAGGCATAATGTGCTATCCGAAGAGCATCCTTCTTATCTGTTTTTGCTTTGCGGAGCTCCATATCGCCGTATTTTTTCATTTGATATGGATTAATGAGACAAACAGGAAGATCTGCGGCTTGAAATGCTTTCAGAACGGGATAGTGATAGTGGCCTGTGTTCTCCATCAAGATAGTAACAGACTGATTCTGATTCTTGATAAATTTAATGAGAGCATCCATTTCTGGCTTATCATGATGGAACTCAAACGGCTCTGTGTGAACGGACCCATCCTGATTCAAGATCGCAGCAGCACTTTTCGATTTGGAAACATCAATTCCTATTGCAAGCATTGGCATTCCTTCTTTCTTATTATTATGCGGCTATCCAGCTCTTTCCAAGGCACGCACATATTCAATCGTGAAACGGGAGCTAGGTCCCAACTTGCTGAATCGAGCACTAAACGATGGAGGCTGGCTGACACATTTGTCGGCGGGCGTGATGTCCCAATCGGAAATTTCGTCAGACCGGTGCCTCCATTATAAAGGAAAAGAGCAAGGTCGGATAGACCTTACTCTTACATTATGAATCGGAATTAACGGAGTTAATTATGAGTATCACAATCAATATTTATTACACGGGCGAAAACGGAAACGCAATGAAATTTGCAAATGAAATGACACAAAGCGGCATTGCCGACAAAATTAAAGCGGAGGAAGGCAATCTCCGTTATGATTATTTTGTCCCCTTTGACGGCGGCGAAACCGTGCTTTTGATTGACTCATGGAAAAATCAGGAGGCGCTTGACATTCATCACGCATCGCCGATGATGAACGAAATTGCCGCCCTTCGCGTGAAGTACGACCTTCATATGAAAGTTGAACGATACACCGAAGCCGAAGACGGCGGCGATGAAGTCTTTATAAGGCGGTAAGATACGGAAAATATCGGTCAGAATGCCGTTATTCTGCCTGGTGTTCATGTCGGTGACGGTGCAATTATCGGTGCAAACAGTGTTGTGGGGAGCGATGTTGCACCCTATACCATCGTAATTGGGAATCCAGCGAAAGTCCTGCGGAAACGTTTTGATGATGAAGAACTAATCAATCTGCTTCTTTACTTCAAGTGGTGGGATAAGAGCATTGAAGAGATAAATAGTCTGATTCCGATCTTAACCTGTAGCGATATCCAAAAAGTCAAGGTTGAATTAAAGAAACGGCTGGATCGCTAAATTCCGGTTTGTCGGGATGAATCACACAGAAAGAATGATAAAAATTGAGATTTGCGGAGGTGTGTGAAATTGTTATATGCATAGGATGAAATAAAGCTACAGGGTGTGGCGGGTAAAACAATTAAGAGTTTGGAAGATTGTTTTGCTAATCGGGATTAATAATTTTCGGCAGGGAAACGCAAAATCAAAAGAGGAGTTCATTCTATGGCTTTAAAGATTATCAGTTTCATTACTGCGATCATAATGACGGTTGCCGGATTCATTACCGGTTTGACCGAAAATATTAAAAAAGTTTTTGACAGAGAACCTCCGGTAACGTATTTCAAGACCGAGGACGTTCAGGCAAAATACGGCGAAGCGGTGCGGGCGATTGATAAATATGCGGATTACGGCTTCGTCGATGTAAAGGCGGAACCGCTTGCCGATATTTCGTTTGATAATATCGGAAATTTAAGCGAACTGAATGCCGAGGGTATCGGTATTTCCAATGCAGACGGCGCCCATCTTGTCACGGGCAGATTCGGTTTGCGCAAAGC
>JAEELT010000043.1 GCA_016282855.1 Clostridiaceae bacterium
AAGAAAAAAACTGCTGTCCGCCGGACAGCAGTTTTTGCTTTTGAAAACAGATATTATTTTTGCCCGTAGTAGGCATCCTTGCCGTGCTTTCTGAAATAGTGCTTTTTCTGTATGGCTTTGCTTGCCTCCCGCGCCTGAAGGTTTTCGCTCAGATAGGCCATTTTGGCAACCTCTTCGAGCACCGCGGAGTTCTTCGCCGCCTGCGCGGCATCCTTACCCCAGGTGAAGGGTCCGTGAGAGTGAACGAGCACCGCCGGAACATTTGCCGGGTCTATTTCTCTTTCGCTGAAACATTCGGCAATAACTCTGCCTGTGTTGAGCTCATAGTCTGTCCTGATTTCTTCGGCGGTCAGGTCCCTTGTGCAGGGCACGCTGCCATAGGCGAAGTCGGCGTGCGTTGTGCCGTAGCAGGCAATGTCCTTTGCGGCCTGCGCGAAGGCAACGGCAAAGGTTGAATGCGTATGGGCTATGCCTCCTATATCGGGAAAGCGGCGGTAAAGCTCAAGATGAGTCGGGGTGTCGGAGGAGGGGTTAAGCTCTCCTTCGGCTTTTTTGCCGTCAAGCGTCATAACTACCATATCGTCGGCAGTCATAGCAGCGTAGTCAACGCCCGAGGGCTTTATAACCACGAGCCCGGTTTCACGGTCGATTGCCGAAACGTTTCCCCAGGTAAACAGCACGAGTTTGTATTCAACGAGGCTGAGATTTGCCTCAAGCACTTTTTTCTTCAGTTCTTCGAGCATAACGGTCTCCTTTATTCCTCATAAAACGCGGCAAGAATCTGCGAGTAGTATTTTCCGGGGTCGGCGTCGAATTTCCGGGCAATGTCAATGGCCGCCTGAAGGTCCGGGGCATAGAGCGAAACTGTCATCAGCTTTTCGTCGCCGTGAAAAACCTTGCACACGGTTTCGTAGCCGTTTTCGGTTTTGTTGATTTCAACCTTGTTGCTTTTTTTGATTCTTTCACGCTTCTGTATCAGCTTCGCGTCGGCATACGCAATCTCGCGCACCGAAAAAGGCAGGTCGGGAAGAAGGGCGTCAAGGCTTGATTTGCCTGTTTCGGTGAGTGTAAGAGCGCCGTTTTCATCCTTTTCGAGATTGCCTTTTTCAACCAGCTCATCGAGAGCCTGCGAGGCCTCAAAGTAATTGGCGAGGGAATGCAGCAGCACAGCCTGAATCAGAGTATCCCTGTCCGCCTCGCCCTCAAGAGCGTCGGCAAGATACTCAAAGAGAATTTTAATCTGAGTTGTGTTGCGCAGCCCGCCTGCCGCTACGCCCTCATCAAAGCCGTTGATTTCGTTATCCATGTTTATCTTTTCTTTCTTGTCTTTCTTTTTCTGCCTTTGATATCTTTGCGTTTGTTATGATTGGGGTTTATGGGCTTGCCGTATCTGCCTCTGTTGAGGCATTCCTGAGTTAGGAATTTCTCCTTTGTGCCGAAAAGGCCGCAGAGGTTTGACCAGCCTTCGCAGTAAAGCCAGTAATATGATATGTTTTTCTCTTTGCGCATTCTGCACAGAGCGGGAAGGCCGCACCATATCATTGAGGGCAGGGCGATGATAAACAGCCAGGCAGGCCCGAGAATCATAGTCTGCACCGTGTGGCCGTACTCGTGAATGCGGCAGTCGTGGCGGGCGTCGCCCGTGATATTTTTGTTAATGAAAATGAACATACCCAGCGAAACGCCGCCGAAGTTTTTTCTCTCTATGTATGTGACGAGGGCGTGGTGATACCACTCGCTCTCGCTCCCTTTGATTTTATAGACTATGAGCATACCTATGCCTATGATATTCTGAAGCAGGCCGTAGGTAAACTGCCAGATATAAAAGAGAATCGCTCTTATGACTTTCATCTTATCACCCTATACCTCTCTGTATACTCTTATAACTTTCAAAGTCAGTCCGTCGCTGTTTTCCCCTATTCCGAGAAAGAGCCCGTCGGGGCTGAAAACCCTGTAAAACCCTTTTACGCGGCAGTTGTTGAGCCTGTCGGCGGAGAGCTCACCTCCGTTTGAGAATCTTGCCGCCTGCGCCCCGGTTACCGTGAGCGCCGGGTACTTTTTCAGCGCGGCATCCACGGGTATGATTTTTGCCGTGAGGGCTTCCCTGCCCTGAGCGTCATCCGGCCCGGGCAGCGGTACGGCGTCCGAAAGGGAAAAACCGTTTGCCTTTGTGCGCCTGAGTGCCGTGAGGGTCGCTCCGCAGCCGAGAGCCTCGCCGATATCCGAAACAAGAGTGCGTATATATGTGCCGGAGGAGCATTCAACCCGTATGCCGTATTCGTCTTTGCCTTCGCTTTTTTCCGTCTCAAGCAGATAAACAAAGGCGGTGCGTTCGGGGCGCTCAACATCCCCGCCGCTTCTGGCGATTTCGTAAAGGCGCCTGCCGCCCACCGAAACGGCGGAATACATCGGAGGCACCTGCGTGATTTCGCCCGTAAGACGCTTTGCCGCAGCCCTGACATCGTCCGGGGTGGCGGTTACGGCTCTTTCCTCAAGAACTTTACCCGTAATATCAAGCGTGTCGGTTGTAATACCGAGGCGGAATATGCCTTCGTACGCCTTATTATGATCGGGAAGAAGAGAGCAGAATCTTGTGGCTCCGCCCAGCAGCACGGTCATAACTCCGGTTGCCATAGGGTCAAGAGTGCCGCTGTGGCCTATTCTTTTTTCGCCCGTGATTTTTCTCAGCCGGGCCACTACGCCGAAGGAAGTTATGCCTTGCGGCTTATCGATTATGATTACTCCCGTCATATAATTCCTCCGAAAAAAATTATATATTTTGAATTGAAAATTGTCAACAAATATGTATAATAAAAATATACAAACCAAGAAAGGCGGAAGGAAAATGAAAATCAACAAAAAAGCTGTTGCCGTAAGCGCAGGTGCGGCGGCTGCCGCGGCTGCTGCCGTGAACGCCGTGAGAGCATATAAATTCAAGCCCGAAAAGATTAATTACGGCAAGGCCGAGCCCGAAAACGTGGATGTGCAGAGGGCTATGGACCATCTGAGCGAAGCTATTTCCATCCCCACCGTAAGCTATCCCGAAAAAGAAAAGGTGGATTTCACACAGTTTGATAAATTCCACGCGTTCCTTGAGAGAGCTTTCCCCCTTCTTCATAAAACGCTTGAGAAGGAAATCGTTGAGGAAGCGAGCCTGCTCTATCACTGGAAGGGCACAAACAGCTCGCTTGACCCCATTGCTCTCATAGCCCATCAGGATGTTGTGCCCATTTCCGAAGGCACCGAGGGCGATTGGACCCATCCTCCATTCAGCGGTTACAATGACGGCGAGTTCATATGGGGCAGAGGAGCCCTTGATATGAAAAACCACCTTATGGGCGTGATGGAAGCGGTTGAAACTCTTCTCGAAGAGGGCTTCACACCGGAGAGAGACGTTTACCTGTGCTTCGGTCAGGATGAGGAAGTCGTTGCAAACGAAACAGGCGGCGCCAAGTCAATGATGGAGCTGCTCAAAAGCAGGGGAATACATCTTGATTCGCTTATCGACGAGGGCGGCGCCATACTGCCCATAAATATTAAGGGCGTGCTCGAAAACAAAAACCTCGTGGGTGTCGGCATTGCCGAAAAGGGCTATTGCGATGTTGAAATCAGCCTGAGCGCAAAGGGCGGCCACTCTTCACAGCCCCCCAAGCACACGGCTCTCGGCAGGCTTGCCGATGTTATCAAAGACCTTGAGGACAATCAGTTCAGCTCGGAGCTTATGCCGTTCATCCCCGAGCTTTTCAGCGAAATCGGCAGAAGATGCACCTACCCCGTGCGTCTCGTCACCTGCAACCTCAACTATATGAAGCCTGTCATCAAGGCAATAATGAAACAGATTCCCCCCGCCGCTTCGCTCGTGAGGACCACAACGGGCGTCACAATGGCACAGGGCAGCCCCGCGGCAAACGTGCTTCCCCAGAAGGCAAGTATAATCGTCAACTTCAGGATGATGCCTGGAGTAACCATAGATGATGTCATAAAGCATATACGCAAAGTTGTAAGAAACAAAGACATTGAAATTGAAATCCTCAAGGCTAAAGAAGCGTCCTCCTTCTCACCCACAGACTCCGACGCATTCAACGCCATCAGAAAAATCTGCATGCAGGATGACGAGAACAATATCGTGGCGCCCTATCTTGTCATGGGCGGCACCGACGCCTGCAACTACGAGCCCGTTTGCGAAAACATCTACCGCTACTCACCCTATAAAGCAGGCGTGGACCTTTTGCTTTGCACCCACGGCACAAACGAAAGAATCCCCTGCGAATCCATAGGGCCTGGCGTTGCCTTCTTCAAGAGATATATAAGACAGGTTTCAAAAGAAGTCAGATAAAATGTACAATGTACTAATTGCCCCCGATTCCTTCAAGGGTACACTCACGGCTTACGAGGTGTGCGAAATAATCGGGAAGGCTTTCAGAGATACAGCAGCAGACTGTGAAACGGAGTATTTGCCCCTTGCCGACGGCGGAGAGGGGCTTTGCGCCTGTATGGAGCAGATTTTCGGCGGCGAATATATCACCGCTGAGGCAAAAGGCGTTTTCGGCGGGGATATGCAGGCTTCTTACCTTATGCTTGCCGACGGCACCGCCGTAATCGAAACCGCAAGCGTGGCAGGTCTTCCTCTCGCGGGCGAAAAGAAAAATCCCGAGCTTACCACTACCCGCGGGCTCGGGATGCTCATTTCTCACGCCGAAAAGCAAGGAGCGAAGCGGATTCTGCTCGGTCTGGGCGGCTCCGCCACAAATGACTGCGGAGCGGGTATGGCCTTTTCGCTCGGCTACCGTTTTTACGGCGAAGAAGGCGAGATAATCTGCCCGACAGGCAAGGATTTGGTCTCTGTCACAAAAATCATACCGCCCGAAACAAAGCCCGGCATACCCGTAACCTGCGCCTGCGATGTGGATAATCCGCTTTACGGCGCAAACGGAGCGGCTTATGTTTTCGCTCCTCAGAAGGGCGCAGACGCGGATATGGTAAAACGGCTTGATGACGGTCTGCGCAACATAGCGCGGGTCATAAAAAAAGACCTCGGCGCGGATGTTTCCTCGGTCCCCGGCGGCGGAGCTGCGGGGGGTCTCGGCGCGGGAGCCTGTGTTTTTCTCGGCGCGCGCCTGAGCAGAGGCATAGATATTATTCTGGACTATGCCCGCTTTGATGAAAAGGCCGGCAGGGCAGACCTGATTGTTACTGGTGAGGGGCGGCTCGACAGCCAGTCCCTGCAGGGAAAAGTTATATCGGGAGTAGTCACACGCGCACTGGCCGCGGGCAAAAAAGTTATTGCCGTATGCGGCTGCGCCGGCGAGGGCTGGAAAAAGGCCCTTGACGCAGGGCTCGCGGGGGCATATTTTTCCTGCGACGCGCCCGGCAGCGCGCAGGAGATTCTGAAAACCTGCCGCCGGGATTTATATAATGCCGCAGTCAGGGCGGCGCAAAGCGAAAAGAAGGGGAAGTAAGCAGTATGTTTACGCCGCAGACAATCGATTTCACAAAAACAAAAACATACTCCGCCGCGGGCAGGCACAACCTCGTTACGGCAGAAAACCTGCGCGTGCCGGATATTGAAAAGGATGACCTTTTTCACAGCGCGGAGATGGACATTCTGATTGAGAAGCTTGCCGCGGCAAAGAAAGCCGGCCTGGGCGTTACCTGCTTCTACGGCGCGCATGTTATCAAATGCGGCCTGTCGGAGTATCTTATTGAACTCGCGCAGGGCGGATATATCACTCATCTTGCCTCAAACGGCGCAGGCTCGATTCATGATTTTGAGCTCGCTTTTCTCGGAGGCACCTCGGAGCACGTGCCCACGGCGATTGAGGACGGCAGCTTCGGAATGTGGGAGGAAACGGGAGCCTGGATGAACGAGGCGATTATTGAAGGAGCAAAAAAGGGCATAGGCTACGGGCAGAGCCTGGCTGAGTATGTTGACGCTCACCCGGAGAGATTCCCATACCGTGAAAACTGCGTTTTTTACCGCGCGTATAAAGCGGGCGTCCCCGTTACATATCACGTTACAATGGGCACGGATATTATTCATCAGCATCCCAAAGCCGATTTTGCGGCGCTTGGGCAGACGAGCGGCAGAGATTTCGGCATCTTCTGCAAATCGCTCACGGAGCTTGACCCTGCGGGTGTGCATATGAATATCGGCTCGGCCGTTACGGGGGCGGAGGTCTTTCTCAAGGCGCTGTCCATCGCGAGAAATCAGGGCTTCGGGCTCAGGCAAATAACTACCGCGAATTTTGACATCATCCCGCTCGGAGACTATAAATCCGAGGTCAGCAAGGATGAGTACGAATATTACTACAGACCCCGTAAAAACATAATCAACCGCCCTGTTTCGCTCGGAGGCACGGGCCTGTACATCTGCGGCAATCATATGCAGACCATACCGTCTCTCCTGAGAGGGCTGAAGCTTTCGGAGGAACAGCGATGAACAGAACTGAACTTGAAAGAATACTCGCCGGCGTAAAAAACGTAACGGTATGCGCCGTGGGCGACATCTGCCTTGACGCTTACTGGCTCGCGGACATGAAGAAAAGCCGCCTCTCACGCGAAACACCGCATTTTCCTCTGCCCGTTACCGGGGAGAGATACTCGCTCGGCGGCGGGGGCAATGTGTGCGCAAACGCGGCGGCACTCGGAGTAAAGAAAGTGCTGCCCGTTTCGGTTATCGGAAACGACTGGCGGGCTCTGCCGCTTAAAGACTGCCTTGCCCGCGCGGGGATTGATGACAGCTTCATCATAACAGACCCGGGAAGAATCACCCCGTGCTACTGCAAGCCCCTTCGCTCGGGAATATCGGATGTGGTTTATGAGGACCCCCGTATTGATTTTGAAAACAGGGAGCCGTTAAGCGAAGAGACCGAGGCAAAATTGCTCGAAGCGCTTGCCGCGGCGGCGGAAAAAGCTGATATAATTGCCGTAAGCGACCAGCTTGAATACGGAGCGGTTACCCCTAAAGTGCGCGCGTTTCTCTGTGAAACAGCCAAAACAAAGCCCGTTGTGGCTGACAGCCGGGACAGAATCGCTCTTTATAAAAATGTTATAGTCAAGCCCAATGAGGTTGAAGCAGCGGCTGCGGCGGGCTGCTCCTGCGACGAGCCCGAAAAAGCGGCAAGGCTGCTTTCGGAAAAGACCGGAGCTCCGGCAATAGTCACGGCCGGCGCAAGGGGAGCGGTCTGGTATGACGGCGCGAGCGCGCAGCTTATCCCGGCTGTAAAAACCGCCGGGCCCACAGATACCGTCGGCGCGGGAGACACCTTCCTTGCCGCCTTCTGCGCGTCCTACGCCTGCGGAGCAGACGGAAAAACAGCGGTGTGTTTCGCATCTCTTGCCTGCTCGGTCACCATAAAGAAAATAGGCGTTACAGGCACGGCAACCCCGGAAGAAATCCTGAGGGTCACAGAATAAACAGGGAATTCGTTATGAACACGGAATTTGAGATAGTAAACAAAGAAAATACTCCGGCAGGAGCAATAAGAGCGGCTGTTTTTGATTTTGACGGCACGATTTCTTCTCTGCGGTGCGGCTGGGAAAAAATAATGGGGCCTATGATGCTGGAGTTTCTCTCTCCGCACAGGGAGCCTTCCGATGCCCTGCGCCTGGAGACAGAGAGATACATAGACGAGTCCACAGGCATACAGACGATATATCAGATGCAGTGGCTTGCCGATAAGGCTCAGGAGCTTACCGGCATACGGCGCGACCCGTGGTATTACAAAGAGGAGTATGTGCGCCGCCTTGCAGAAAGCATAGCGTTCAAAAAGAGCTCGCTCGCCGGCGGCGAAGCGCAGCCGAGCGAATATCTGATTGCCGGCTCGGCAGCTTTCCTTGAGGAGCTGGCCGGCAGGGGAATAGAGCTCTTTCTGGCAAGCGGCACGGACCACGCCGATGTGCTTTATGAGGCGGAGCTTCTCGGGGTGAAGGATTATTTCACTCAGATTTGCGGAGCTCCCGAGCACAGAGCGGACTGCTCGAAAGAAGCGGTGCTGAATATGCTCTTTGACGAAAAAAAGTTCGGGGGCAGCGAGCTGCTTGTTGTGGGCGACGGCAAGGTTGAAATTGCCCTGGGACAGCAGCGCGGCGCTTTTACTCTGGGAGCGGCGACCGACGAGGAGAAAAGAAAGGGAATAAACCCCGTAAAACGCGCCCGCCTGATGAAGGCAGGGGCGCACGCGATAACAGGCGATTTCACCTGCATGGATGAAATAAGGCTGTGGCTCGGTATAAAAGGACAAGCAAAGCGGACTGCAGGTGTGTAACCTGCAGTCCGCAGTTGTTTCGGGGCTTCATTTCTGCCCGGCGTGCTTTGCTTCAAGGCTCCGCCTGAGCATTTCATCATATTGTTTATACATATACTGAGTCTTGTTTTCGAGCAGGAAATAGTGCTTTATATATGGCACAAGCAACACCATCAGCAGGAAAAACACGCCCAGCAGCGGGGTGAAGCTTGTTACAAGCTCCACAAGCAGGGTGCCCACGGCAAGAATCGCGAAGGTGAGTGTTACCATAAGGTGAATAAGGCGTTCATGCTGAAAAAATCCGATTTGTATCAGATGCCTTTCAATCTCATCGTCCCAGCTGCCGTCCGGCTTGTCTTCTTCAAGAAGAAGGTCGATTTTTTTTATGTAATTAAGAGTTCTCTGCTTCATTTTATCCGTCACCTCTGAACTAATGGTAGCACTGTTTTGACTTTATTGCAATCCCCGTTTATTTTATGTTGCAAATATTTTACGTGGATGATATAATTTTTAAAGGCAAAACTTGACAGGAGGATTTACTATGAACATTACCCGTGACATTTTTTATGTGGGTGTAAACGATCATAAGATTGACCTGTTTGAGGGTCAGTATGACGTGCCCAACGGCATGGCCTACAACTCTTATCTGATTGCGGATGAGAAAATCGCCGTTATGGACAGCGTTGACGCAAAATTTACTCACGAGTGGCTTGATAATATTGAGAAGGCAGCCGCCGGCAGGAAGCCCGACTACCTCGTTGTGCAGCATATGGAGCCGGACCATTCGGCCAATATAACAGCGTTTATGAACAACTACCCCGAGGCTGTTATAGTCTCCTCCGCCAAGGCTTTCACAATGATGAAAAACTTTTACGGAAAAGACTATGAAGACAGAAGAATCGTGGTTGCCGAGGGCAGCACACTCGAGCTCGGCACGCATACGCTCAGCTTTATCGGGGCGCCTATGGTGCACTGGCCCGAGGTGCTTATGACCTATGACAGCACGGATAAGGTTCTTTTCTCCGCAGACGGCTTTGGCAAATTCGGCGCGCTGGACGCTGATGAGGACTGGGCGTGCGAAGCGAGAAGATACTATTTCGGCATAGTGGGCAAATACGGCGCGCAGGTGCAGGCAGTGCTCAAGAAGGCGGCAAGCCTTGAAATAAGCGCAATCTGCCCCCTTCACGGACCGATGCTCACCGAAAATCTCGAATATTATATCGGGCTGTATGACACCTGGTCATCATACGGCATAGAGAGCGACGGCATAGTAATCTGCTATACTTCCGTTTACGGCAACACCAAAAAGGCCGTTGAAAGCCTTGCCGAGAAGCTCAGGGCAAGGGGCTGCCCCAAGGTTGCCGTCAACGACCTCGCGAGAGAGGATATGGCCGAGTGCGTGGAGGACGCTTTCCGCTACGGCAAAATAGTGCTTGCCACCACCACCTATAACGCAGAAATATTCCCGTTTATGAGGGAGTTTATAAACCATCTTACTGAGCGAGGCTTCAAAAACAAGACCGTCGCTCTTATCGAAAACGGCTCGTGGGCTCCTCTCGCGGCAAAGACGATGAGAAATATGCTTGAAGGGTGCAAGAATCTCACCTTCACCGACACCACCGTGAAAATCACCTCCGCGCTTGACGAAACAAGCTCCGCTCAGATTGATGCCCTGGCCGATGAGCTGTGCATGGATTATATGGCTCAGGATAACAGCACGGCAAACAAAAATGACCTGAGCGCCCTTTTCAATATCGGTTACGGCCTTTATGTGGTAACTTCAAATGACGGCAAAAAGGATAACGGGCTTATCGTTAACACCGTGACTCAGGTCACAAGCTCACCCAACAGGGTCGCCGTGTGCATAAACAAGCAGAATTATTCCCACCATATAATTGAGCAGACAGGCGTTATGAATGTAAACTGCCTGAGTGTTGACGCGCCCTTCTCCGTGTTTGAAAAATTCGGATTCAAGAGCGGCAGAAACACCGACAAATTTGAGGGCACCGAAGTGCTCCGCTCAGATAACGGGCTTGTCTTCCTGCCCCGTTACATCAACGCCATGATGTCTCTCAAGGTTGTGCAGTATGTTGACCTGGGCACTCACGGAATGTTTATCTGCGATGTTACCGAGGCAAGAATGCTCTCCGACAGGGAGACAATGACCTACACCTACTATCAGAAGAACGTTAAACCCAAGCCCCAAACCGAGGGCAAGAAGGGTTTCGTGTGCAAAATCTGCGGCTATGTCTATGAGGGCGACGAGCTCCCCGATGACTTCATCTGCCCCCTGTGCAAGCACGGCGCCGCCGATTTTGAACCCATACAGTAAAAACAAAAACAGACAGAAAAAAACAAGGAGGCAATATTATGGCAAAATATGTATGCGACCTTTGCGGTTACGAGTATGACCCCGCAGTCGGCGACCCCGACAACGGCATTGAGCCGGGCACCGCATTTGAGGACCTTCCCGACGACTGGACCTGCCCGCTCTGCGGCGCCGGCAAAGACAGCTTCTCCGAGGTATAAAAAAGCATATATGCGCAAAACACTCTCCGAAAAAAACGGAGAGTGTTTTTTTGTCCGCCGGCACAGCCGCCCCTACGATGGCGTTTAAAAAACCTCAATCAGCTTAGCAGGCATTAACTCAGAGGCAGCGCGGGAGGTCGGAAGCAGAAAAGACAAAACAGTTATTCCTTATTTTAGTAAAATACGAGCAAAAAACAGGACTGCGAGTTTATAATTCGCAGTCCCGTAAAACTATATTGTCTTTTCGGTTTTCGCCTTTTATGCGACGACCGGATTTTTATTCCAACTCAAAGGCACCCGTGTACAACTTATAGTAAGTGCCTTTTTCCTCAATCAGTTTTTTATGGTCGCCGCGCTCAATAATTCTGCCGTGGTCAAGCACCATAATCACATCGGAGTTTCTGACCGTGGACAGGCGATGGGCTATCACAAACACCGTGCGGTTTTCCATAAGCTTGTCCATACCTGCCTGAACGATGGCTTCGGTTCTGGTGTCTATGGACGAGGTTGCTTCGTCAAGTATCATTACCGGCGGGTCGGCCACGGCCGCCCTCGCTATGGCGAGCAGCTGGCGCTGACCCTGTGAGAGATTGGAGCCGTTGTTTGACAGCTCGGTTTCATATCCCTTGGGAAGGCGGGTGATAAAGTCGTGAGCGCCGGCGAGCTTAGCGGCTTCAACGCATTCCTCGTCCGATGCTTCAAGCCTGCCGTAGCGGATGTTTTCCATAACCGTGCCTGTAAAGAGGTTTGTTTCCTGAAGCACAAGGCCGAGCGAGCGGCGAAGGTCGCTCTTTTTGATTTTGTTGATGTTTATGCCGTCGTAGCGGATTTTGCCGTCTTCAATATCGTAAAACCTGTTGATAAGGTTTGTGATTGTGGTTTTGCCCGCGCCCGTAGCGCCGACGAAGGCCACCTTCTGACCCGGCTCGGCAAAGACCGACACATCGTAAAGCACCTGCTTGCCCTCAACATAGGAAAAGTCAACATCGGTCAGCCTTACATCGCCCTTAAGCTCCGTATATGTGACAGTGCCGTCGTGATGCGGATGCCTCCACGCCCACTTGCCGGTGCGTCTTTCGCTCTCGGTTATGTTTCCGCTGCCGTCGATTTCGGCGTTGACGAGGGTCACATAGCCGTCATCGGCTTCCGGCTCGGCGTCAATAAGCTCAAAAATTCTTTTTGCTCCGGCTATGCCCATAACCACGGAGTTAAGCTGCTGCGAAACCTGGTTCACATTGCCGGTAAACTGTTTTGTCATATTGAGGAAGGGGATGAGCACGCTTATGCCGAAAGCCATACCCGACAGGCTGAAGTTCTTAACTCCTGTTATGAGGAGCACTCCGCCGACTGTGGCAACCACCACATAGAGCAGGTTGCCTATATTCATGATAATCGGGCCGAGCAGGTTTGCGTATGCGTGAGCTTTGAAGCTGTCATTGAACAGGCGGTTGTTGACCCTGTCAAACTCCTGCTCCGCTACTCTTTCGTGATTGAATACTTTTATTACTCTCTGGCCGTTCATCATTTCCTGAGCGAAGCCCTCGGTTTCCGCCACAGCCTTCTGCTGCCTTATGAAATACTTGGAGGAGCCGCCGCCGATTGTGCCCGAAACCATAAGCATTATAAGCACGCCGGCCATTATTACGAGCATAAGCCAGATGCTGTAATAGAGCATAATGCAGGTAACGGATATAACGATTACCCCTGCCTGAAGGGTGGTGGGAATCGCCTGCGACACAAGCATACGGATGGTGTCTATATCGTTGGTGTAATAGCTCATCACATCGCCGTGCTTGTTTCTGTCAAAATAGGATACGGGCAGATTCTGCATTTTTTCAAACATTTCAACTCTCAGCTTTTTGAGGAAGCCCTGAGTCATAAACGCCATAAGCTGACCGTAAAGAGCGGAAGATGTAAGCGAAAGCACGTACATTCCGACCAGAATGGCAAGGTTGGTTATAATAACCGGCCTTGCGCCCGCCCAGTCACCGGTCATGAAACGCTCTTCGATAATGGCGGTTACCCTCTGAACAAACACAGCGGGAAGCGCCGCCGCTATTGCGGAAAAGCAGATGCAGAATGCGGTAAGGGGAAGGAGTCTCGGATAATATCCCTTAAGGGTGCGCAGGATTCTGCCGAGCATTGCAAAATCGATTTTTCGTGCGCCTTCGGGCATCTTTTTACTCATCCTGCTCACCTCCTTTGCTCTGCTGTTCATATACTTCTCTGTAGATGCTGCAGGATTCAAGGAGCTGATCGTGTGTGCCGGCGGCCTCAATCCTGCCGTCGTCCATCACGAGTATCATATCGGCGTCCTGAACGGAAGCAATTCTCTGAGCTATGATAATCTTGGTGGTCTGCGGCATATACTCTTTCAGCTCTTTTCTGATGAGAGCGTCGGTGCGGGTATCCACCGCTGAGGTCGAATCGTCAAAAATGAGCACCTTAGGCTTCTTGAGAAGGGCTCTCGCTATGCACAGGCGCTGCTTCTGACCGCCGGAAACATTTGTGCCGCCCTGCTCAATGTGAGTGTCATAGCCGTCGAGGAACGACATGATAAAGTCGTGCGCCTGGGCGGCTCTGCAGGCGTTCTCTGTTTCTTCGTCGCTTGCGTTAGGGTCGCCCCAGCGAAGATTTTCTCTGATGCTACCCGAGAAAATGACGTTTTTCTGAAGGACCATGGCAACGGAATCCCTGAGGGTTACAAGGTCGTATTCCTTGACGTTTCTGCCGCCGACCTTTACGCAGCCTTCGGTGACATCATAAAGGCGCGGAATGAGCTGAACAAATGTGCTTTTGCCTACGCCCGTGCCGCCGATGACTCCCACGGTGGCGCCGGACGGAATATGCAGGTTTGTTTTTTCAAGGGCGTTTCTCTGCGCCTTGTCTGAATATTTGAATACGGCGTCCTCAAAATCTATTGAGCCGTCCGCCACTTCATAAACCGGGTTTTCGGGATTTGTGAGATTCGGCTTTTCTTTGAGCACTTCGTTAATACGCTTGGCGGATTCGATGCTTATGGTGAAAAACACAAACACTATGGAGAGCATCATCAGCGACATAAGTATCTGGAAGCCGTAGGTCATCATTGCGGAGAGCTGACCGACATCAATGGTGGCGCCTCTGTTTGAAATGATGATTTTTGAGCCTACATAGAGGATGAAAACAAGGTTGAAGTTTACGCAAAGCTGCATAATCGGCATATTGAGAGCCACCACACGCTCAGCGAAGGTGAAGTCTTTGCGGATATCCTCGGAGGCAGCGCCGAATTTCTTCTTTTCGTAGTCCTCCCTGGCAAAGCTTTTTACCACCCGCATTGCCCTGACGTTTTCTTCAACGGACTGGTTGAGCCTGTCATATTTTTTGAATACTCTTCTGAACGCCGGCAGCGCGAATATTCCGATAACGATAAGGCCGCACCCGAGAACGGGGATGATAATCAGGAAAGAAGCCGCCAGCCTGCCGCCCATCCTGTGAGCCATAACGGCGGAAAAGACTATCATCAGCGGAGCTCTGATAGCCATGCGTATGAGCATCATATAGGTCATCTGCACGTTTGTTATATCCGTGGTAAGGCGGGTCACAAGAGATGAAACCGAGAATTTATCAATGTTTGAGAATGAAAAATCCTGGATTTTATAGTAAATGTCGTGGCGCACGTTTTTGGCGAAACCCGCCGCAGCTCTGGCGCTGGTGTACCCCGCGACGCCTCCGCAGGCGAGGGATATTGCCGCCATCACAAACAGGGTGAGACCCGCAATGAGCACTTCTTTCATACCGCCCGCCTGCGCGGTGCCGGTAAGCTCTATGCTCTTGACCTTGTTGACCAGATCTGCTGTTATGGTCGGAATGCGAGTTTCGATTATCGCTTCAAGCAGAATGGTCAGCAGGGTAATGATTGTGGGCCACTTGTTTTCTCTTATACATTTTGCAAGTGATATCATTTGTTCACCTTCCAAGGGGCTGCCCCCGGGACTTTTTTACAGTTTATTATAATAAAAACGAAAATTTTTATCAAGTGTTAAATATATATATCTTTCTTTGTCTATTGATTTTTTTCCGGGGAAAGTGTATCATAGGCACATAATATATTTAGGAGATATCTTTATGGTTTATATAACCGGCGATATGCACGGCGACATCAGCCGCTTCAATGACCCGGCTCTCAAAAAGCTTAAAAAAGGCGACATTCTCATCGTGTGCGGTGATTTCGGCTTTATCTGGGACGGCAGCCGCAAAGAGGCGGCCAACATCAGACGCCTTGAAAAGAAAAAATACGACATCTGCTTCATTGACGGCACTCACGAGAATTTTGCCGCGCTCAACGCGCTTCCGGTCAGCGAGTGGGAGGGCGGAAAGGTGCACGAGGTTGCCTCAAATATCCGCCACCTGATGAGAGGGCAGATTTTCAAGATTGACAATATGACCTATTTCACTATGGGCGGCGGAGAAAGCCCCGACATAGACATACGTTTTGAGACAAACTCCTGGTCAAAGGACGAGTTTCCCTCAAGAGAGGAAATGATAGAGGGCGCCAACAACCTCGAAAATCTCAACTGCAAGGTCGATTTCATCCTCACTCATGAGCCGCCCGTCAAAGTAAAATCCTTCCTTATGCTCAAGGACGGCGAGCAGACAGCCGTGAACGGGCTCAACACATATTTTGAGGAGCTCGCCGGCGTTTGCACCTACAGGCGCTGGTTCTTCGGCTCGCTTCATCTTGACAAATATGTTTCGTCATCTCTTGTGTCTGTTTATCAGAACATAATAGCCGCCGTGACCGGCGAAATAGCATAAGAAAAACTGCGGTCTTGAGGGCAAACGCCCGGGACTGCAGTTTTTGATTTTATGTTGTATATCCGCAGTCAAGATGCCTGCGTTCATTTACGCAGTCAAAGATGACATCGCCGTATCTGTTTGTGCCAGGCTCAAAAAAGAGAATCCGGGTTATTCCGGTGTTGCTCAGGCGGAAATCCTGCCGCGGCTGCACGTGACGGAAGCCGAGCAGATAAAAGATTATATATGTCAGGAAGCCCGCGTGCGAAACGAGGGCGACTTTTTCGCCCGAACTGAAATGAGCCGCGAAGTAATCGACAACCTCTTTTGCCCTTTCAAAATATCTTTCTTCATTTTCGTCCGGGGTGGGGTCCGGTACGCACAGGGGAGCGGCAGGGTCAACATCCGGGGCGAGCGATATATCCGCACCGGGGCAAAGAGCTTTCAGGCCCTGCATTGTCTGACCCGGGTAACCGGCGGGCATATTGATTTCGCAGGCGCCGGGCAGGATATACAGCTTCCTGTCTTCCCTGAGAGCCGAAACTGCCGCGCCCGTCTGAACCGCCCGCCTGAGTCCGCTCGAAAAAACCGCGTCCGGGTTTTCGTCACGCAGATATTCGGCGAGCTTTGCCGCCTGGTAAATACCGCGTTCGGAAAGCACGGAATCCGCCTGCCCTGCGCAATCGTTTTCGTCTGCCTGCTCTATATTGGCTTTGCTTTCCCCGTGGCGGATAAGAAGCAGCTCTCTGAGCAAAATGCCTTCACTCATTATTATTCTCCTATAAAAAGAGGCCTGCTTATGCAGGCCTGTTGTGTTATGTGTTAATCAGTCTTCGTCTGCGCAATCGTCGCAGTCGCAGTCAAAATCGAACTCAAGAAGCTCGCCGCAGGCGGGGCATTTCATGCTGCCTTCGTCAAGAATATCGCCGTCTATGGTTATTACTTCACCGCAGGCGGGGCAGTCGATTTCATATAACTCGTCATCGTCGCCGCAGCAGCAGTCATCGTCCCATTCATCCGAATCGTAAACATAGTCCTCAAGCTCGGCAAGGTCGGTGTCAACAGCATCTATCTGATCGGAGATTTCGTTGAGATCCTCATCGATATCATCTATAACTTCGGCAAGATTGCCAATGGCATCGATAATTGCTCTGAGAAGCTTTTCGCAGTCTTTCTGCTCGCTGAAGTTAATGCCGTCTGCAAGGCCTTTGAGATATGCGGCTTTTTCGTATGCTGTCATTATTATTTCCTCCTTGTTGTTATGCTCTGCTGAGATATTCACCTGTACGGGTGTCTATAAGAATCATTTCGCCTTCTTCTATGAAGAGGGGAACCTTTACCTCGGCGCCGGTTTCAACAACGGCGGGCTTGGTGGCGTTGGTCGCGGTGTTTCCGGCAAAGCCGGGGTCGGTCTTTGTAACCTGAAGAGTAACGGATGTGGGGGGCTCCACGCCGAAAACATTGCCCTTGTAGGAAAGTATACGGCAGGTAACATTCTCTTTGACAAACTTGAAATTGTCGGGAAGAGTGGAGGAGGAGATGGGAACAAGCTCATAGGATTCGGGATCCATGAAGTAATAGAGATCGCCGTCCGCGTAGGAGTATTCCATATCTCTGCGCTCAATGTAAGCCGTGGGGAATTTGTCGGTGGGGTTGAAGGTGCGCTCAACAACGGCTCCGCCGATAACATTTCTGATTTTTGTTCTTACGAAAGCGGCGCCTTTGCCGGGCTTAACGTGCTGAAATTCAATAATCTGATAAACCTGACCTTCCATCTCGAAGGTAACGCCGTTTCTGAAATCGCCTGCTGATACCATAAAAATATCTCCTTAGTCAGTTATTTGCTTTGAAATTACTATATTATTCTATACTATATGCAATGGTTTTTCAAGTGTTTTTTATGTTATGCCACGCAGAATTAAAGCACAATCAGGGATTTGTCGCATTTTGTGAGGTTTTCCGCTCCGCGCGCGGTGATATACACCATATCTTCAATCCTGACGCCGAATCTGCCGGGCAGATAAATTCCGGGCTCGTCGGTGACCACATCACCCGGCTCGAGAGTATCCCTGCTCCTTACGGAAAGTGTGGGCCTTTCGTGAATATCAATACCCACGCCGTGACCGGTGCTGTGTGTGAAACAGCTGCCGTAGCCCGCATCGGTGATAACCTGCCTTGCTGCAGCGTCCGCCTGCCTGCAGGAGAGGCCCGGCCGCAGTGCCTTGAGGCAGGCCTTCTGCGCCTTGAGCACGGTTTTATATACTTTTGCCATTTCTCCCGTTACCTCGCCCAGTGCGACCGTGCGGGTCATATCGCTGTGATAACCCTTGTATATTGCGCCGAAATCCATTGTGATAAAATCTCCGCGCTCAACTTTTTTATCCGAGGGCACCCCGTGAGGCATGGATGTGTTTGCGCCGCTTACGGCTATTGTTTCAAACGAAAGACCGTCCGCGCCGTTTCTGAGCATAAAGAATTCAAGCTCAAGCCGTATTTCCTTTTCCGTAACACCGGGTCTGATAAAGCCGAGCACGTGCTCAAAGGCCTTTTCGGCTATGCGCTGAGCGGCGATAATGCGCTCCTTTTCCTCTTTGCTTTTATGTCTCCTGAGTGCCGTGAGCTCCGAATCCGTCTTTTTCGGCAGAACGGGAACGCTCATCATCTTTTCGAGCGCTTTCAGCTCGCTCACGCTCAGCGAAGCGCTTTCGGTATAAATCTTTTTTATTCCGAGGCTTTGCGCGGCGGCGGGGAGCTGCTTTGAGGCGCGGGCGAGGAGAATAATATCATCGCAGCCCTTTGCCTGCATACCGGCGGCTTCGGAGTATCTGCCGTCTGTGAGAAAGACCACGCGGTTTTTTGTGACAAACAGATAGCCGTCGGACGATTCAAAGTCGGTCAGGTATCTGCGGTTGGCCGGGGATATAATCAGGAACGCCTCGTTTTTGCCCAGGCGCGCCTGCAACGCTTCACTGCTCATCATTTTCATCCTCTTCCTGCGGAAGCTCGCTCTGCAGCTTTTTCAGCTCACGCACAAGACGGGCGAGCGGCAGACCGACAATGTTGAAATAGTCGCCTTCTATGCGCTCAACAAGAAGGCAGCCCTTGCCCTGTATGCCGTAGGCTCCGGCCTTGTCCATAGGCTCTCCGCTTTTGACATAGCGGCTTATTTCGTCACGGTCAAGCTTATAGAACTTAACCGTGCTGGTTTCGTGAAACTTCACCCGCACATCGCCGGCGGTGAGGCACACGCCCGTAATCACCTGATGCTCTTTGCCGGAAAGGCGCAGGAGCATTCTCTTTGCGTCCTCCTCGTCGGCAGGTTTGCCGAAAACCTCGCCGTCCTGCACAACTACCGTGTCCGCGCCGATTACGATTGCCCCGGGGTTTGCCTGCGCCACGGGCAGAGTTTTCTGCTCAGCGGTGTATTCCGCGCCCTCTTCCGGGCTCAGACCGCCGGGGACGGTTTCGTCAACGTTTTTAATGCACAGGCTGTATTTTATGTCGGCAAGGGTCAGAAGCTCCCTGCGCCTCGGCGAGGCGGAAGCAAGAATAATCTTTCTCAATCCAATTCCCCATTTCTGATAAGCTCGTTTACCTTCAGCACAAGCGCCTGGGTCTTTCCGTCGCGGATTTCATTTGACATAACCATGCGTACGGCTTTGTCCACGGGTATTTTTTCAACCTCCAGGAATTCGTCCTCATCAAGATTCATCTGTGTTTTTTCAAGCTGTGTCGCGGCGTAGAGATGTATTCTTTCGCCGCAGTAGCCGGGTGAGGGATAAAACTCGCCCAGGTCAAAATATCTGCCCGCTCTGCAGCCGGTTTCCTCCTCAAGCTCTCTTTTGCCCGCCTCAAATGGGTCCTCGCCCTTTTCAAGCTTGCCTGCAGGCAGCTCATATATTACTTCTCTGTAGGGATAGCGGAATTGCTTTACAAATATGAATTCGCCCTGTGAGGTAACAGGAGCAACGCACACACCGCCGTTGTGGGCAACCACTTCCCTGAAAGCGGTTTTCCCGTTCGGGAGCAGCACATCATCGCGGCAAACGGTTATTATCTTTCCCTCAAACACAACAGATTCTTTTATTGTTTTTTCGGTTAGATCCATACTTTCCCTCCTGAAGGAGATTTGATAACGGGAATTATATCACTTTGTATATATTTAGTCAATCACGGGCAGGGAATAAAAAAACAACCATCCTGTTGGATGGTTGCTTTTGTGCTGTGTTGGCATCGTCCTATCTTCCCGGGCCGCTTCCAGCCAAGTATTGTCGGCACTGTTGAGCTTAACTACCGTGTTCGGGATGGGAACGGGTGGACCCTCAACGTCATAAATACCAACTGAAGAACGCGTCTGCGTTTTTCTGAATGCTCGGTTATTATAATCCCTCTTTTCCGGTTTGTCAAGCATTTTTTTCGAAATTATGAATACGATATTTTTCAGCGCATACGGAAGGCGGGTTGACACAGCGCCTCAAAGGGGCTATAATGCCGGTAACACAAACCCGAAAAGGAGTAATGATTATGGAATTATTTGAAGCAATTCAGGAGCTTCTGAATTTAGGCGAAACCGGAGTAGGTATTGCTCAGATTATAACCGCCCTTAACCCCGCAAGCTGGTGGGCATCGGGCATACTCGGCCTCATCGGGCTGCTCCTTGCCGCAATCACCGGCGGCACAGCCGAATAAACAGCCGGACAAAAAGCCTCTTCGGCGCGGATCCGCAGGAAAACTCCTCCGGGTCCGCTTTGCTTTGCTTGTTTTTACCGGGGAATTACCTCAGAGCAGAGCTGCTTTTATCTGCTTTCGGGTATAAAAACGGGCAATTATATATATTACCTAATTATATTCATTATATTCGTATTTTGCCGGCCTCCTGTTCACGGCGAAGCGAAAAAGGAGTCAAAATCAGGCTTGAAACAAATTGTAGCGGTGTGCTCAGGGCTTAATATACAAGGTATTGTGGCTTTTTATAAAATCCGGAATCGGGCACACCCGGCGGGGTTGTCAAAAACCGAAAAAAGTTAAAAAAAAGACGAAAAAATTTCTTGACAATAGAGAATAGGTGTGGTAAATTATTCGAGCACCCCATAAAGGGGGAGCGAGGCAGCACCTTGAAAATTAAACAACGACGAAGCAAGAAAAGAACCCTTGAGGATTTTTTTGAGAGTACTTTCAAGTACACAG
>JAEELT010000044.1 GCA_016282855.1 Clostridiaceae bacterium
GAAAACAGGACATTTTTCTGAAGCACGAATCCGATACCTTCACGCAGATTATACAGACTGTAATCCTTGACATTCACTCCGTCTATCAGGATTTCGCCCTCATCCGCGTCATAAAGACGGGCAATAAGCGAAACGAGAGTTGATTTGCCCGAGCCGGTTGAGCCGATGATTCCGACGGTTTTTCCCGCCGGGATATGCAGATTGATATTATCAAGCACCTTTCCGTCACTGCTTTTATAGTAACGGAATGATACGTTTCTGAATTCGATTTCACCTTTTTCTATTGTCCGCTTTCTGTCATCCGCGGATATGGTTTCATCGGTGATATCGACCTCCTCCTCAAGGACCTCGCGGATTCTTTTCGCGGAAGCGAGCGCCCTCGACATATTGACAAATACCATCGCCAGCATTACCAGCGACATCAGTATCTGCGTGATATATGTCACAAACGCGGTGAGATTGCCTGTGGTCATTGTGCCTTTAATCAGCATATTCCCGCCGAACCACATAATCAGAATCATAATGATATTCATAAGCAGAGTCATAGCCGGGGTCATCATTATCATCAGTTTCATCGCGCTCATTCCGCTCTGCTTGAGCTCGGCGTTTGCCTTGCCGAATTTCTTTATCTCAAAATCCTCGCGGACAAAAGATTTGACGACTCTGATATTTGTCACATTTTCCTGAACCGTCGAATTAAGCGCGTCAATTTTCGCCTGCTGCATATTGAATCTCGGCATCGCGACTTTTATAAGAATAACTACCGCGACAGCGAGAAACGGCAGGGCGACAAAAAGACTTGCGGTAAGCGAAGGGCTGACCGTAATCGCCATGATAATTCCGCCTATCAGCATACCCGGACTTCTCAGACACATTCTGAGCATCATATTAATGAAATTCTGCATTCTCGTAACATCGGTTGTAAGCCGCGTCACAAGCGAGCCGGTGCTGAATTTATCAATATCGGCAAACGAAAACTCCTGAACCTTTTTATAAATATCATATCTCAGGTCTCCGGCAAAATTCACCGACGCTTTTGCGCCGAAATATGCCCCTCCGACACCGCCTGCCATCATGAGAACAGCCGTGATTATCATCGCGGCCATCATAGCAAGTATGAAAGGTGAACCGGAAGGGAATAATTCGTATATTTTTTTGTAAATGTGGGATGCGGTCGAAATATCTGTCTGTCCGGTGCCGTAATCGATTATACCCGCAAGAAATTTGGGCATAACCACCTCGCCGATGACCTCAACAATCATACACAGGGGTCCGAGTATGAACCAGGCCATATACGGCTTAACATATTTTGACCATTTCATCAATCAATCCTCTTTTTCAACCATTTTTTCAAGGTTTGCCGCCATCACATCAAGACAGTGTGTGAAAACATCCATCTCGTCCGAGGAAATTCCCTCAATCATTTTTTTGTCAACATTGGTGTAAACACCTTTTGTTTTTTTGATTACTTCTTTGCCTTTCTCTGTTATATCAACAAGATTTTTCCTCGTATCAACCTCATCCGCCGCTCTTCTGATATATCCCTCTCTTTCAAGAGTCTTGAGTGTTACGGCAATAGCCGCGGCACTGACTTTGAAATGAGCCGCAATTTCTTTCTGGGAAATATCTCCGCCGTTTTCGCAGAGAAAGCTGAGCATTCTGTGCTGACTGCAGTGAAGGCCGTAGCCCAGCTTGCTGATCTCCGCATCGACGCACGCTCTGTGCTGTTTGTTTACCTGAAGAAATTTTACCATAGGGTTTTCTGTCATAATATCACTCCTTTAAACCGGCTGACATCAGTTGAGAGATACTTAAGCCGCCTATATTAATTATTTAACTATTATAGCATAAAAATTATAATATTGCAAGTGTAATTTTTTCAAAATAGAATTATATTTGAAACAATAAAGAACGGTGCTGCTGCGCGGCGCCGTTCTTTATGCTAATATTATGAATAATAATTATGCTGCCTTTTTCTTTGTGCAAACATAAGCTGCCGCTGCTGCAACAGATACGGTTGCGAAAGCTGCAAGGCCGATTGCGGATGAGCCTGTGTCTGAGGGCTCTTCAGCTGCTGTGGTCTCTACGGGCTCTGTTTCACAGTTGCCTGCATAGAGATCCTTAATCTTCTGCTTGAGAGTAGTAATGAGGTTGTGAAGGAATTCGTAAACATCACCGAGTACGGGGATGGAAGCGATCTTCGCTTCAAGCTCATCAGCTACGCCGAGAACGTCAGCTTTGTTGCCGCCGGTAAGGCTCTGAATGAGAGTAGTAAGCTTCTCGATAATGCCCTTAACTGTCTCAAGAACGTCCTTCTGCTGAAGGATAGCTGTGATCTGACCGAGGATGCCCTGGATAGCGTCAAGAGGATTTGTTGCCGCGGGAGCATCGGGAGTGGCTGTATCAGCAGCAAAAGCAAGAGCTGAGCATGAGAAAGCCATAACTACTGCAAGAACGACTGCAAGTACCTTTTTCATAGTTACATCAATCCTTTCATAATATTCAAGCATACTTTCGGAGCATACTTGTATGGGTATTTTAACACAAAAATACTATATTGTCAATATTAAGATAATAAATTATTCGAGATAATCTGTAGGTTTACAATAGATGTGTTACACAGCGAAATAAAAAAAGGGTGACGAATGAGGACTCCGTATGTTACAGTTAAGTTGCAACACAAAAAAAGCAACAGGAGGTCATTCGTCATGAAAAC
>JAEELT010000045.1 GCA_016282855.1 Clostridiaceae bacterium
AAAGCCCACGCGGATGAATTCAAGGCGGAGAAGGATGTCGAAACAATTTTCTTCGGTCTTGACACGGTCAGGGATTATGATTTCATGACAATCTATCATAAGGATATGACGGGCACGGTTCACAACAGCGAAGAGGTTTCAAAGCTCATGTATGAGGCGGGTAAGCTCTGCGGTCTTGAACTTCCCTACGGAAGCGTATTCTTCGGCTCATCGGATGCCGCCGCCGTTACCCAGGCCGGTATCAAAGCCGCCTGCTTCGCCGCTATGGATCCGGCTCCCGCGCGCTATTATCACACACGCCTTGACACAGCCGACAATATGGAACTCAAGACAATCGAGGCGGGCGTTGACCTTGTGCTCAACAGCGCATTCCTGTTTGATGAAAAAGGTCTCGATTTTTGATTATATTTCTTCTCAGATATTATTTTGGCCGTCTGTTTCCGGCAGGCGGTTTTTTATTATGCACAAAAAAGGAGTTAAAAATTTGTTCACATTTTTTTACACAATACTTGCATTATTTTGTAATTTGTATTAAAATAATCTCCCACGCGCAAATTACCGCCGGGTCTGCATAGCGGCTGCGGCCGTATCTCAGCGGTTTACGATGCGCAAAAAATCAGGAGGGATTTTATGAAAAAGACATTCAAAAGCTTGCTCTCTCTGGCTCTCTGCCTTATGATGATTGTAAGCACATTCGCACTCTTCGGTGTCGGCGCATCTGCTGCCGCCGCAAAGAAAAACGGCGACACAATCGAAATGGGTACATATCCCCAGAGCCAAGTGACCGATAAAGAGCTTATTGCCGAGCTTAAGAAAGATGTCAGCAGCTTGACATGGACATCTTACAGATATGATACCGGCTCACCCAACTGGAGAGACGGCAACATGAAAAAAGACGACTATATGGAGTATGTTGACTTCACTCACGGCAAAGATAAATACCGCGCAGTAAAGTTTTCGTTCTACCGTCCGAGCTTTGTCGGCTATAAGGCGAGCGAATCCACCGTCAATGCCTATCAGTATGATAACGGCTATTCTGTAAATGAAATTTATTTCTTTAAGTTCGATCCCATCAAGTGGAGAATAGTAGACACAACAACAGGTCTCTGTGTCAGCGATCTCGTTCTTGACGCTCAGCCCTTCAATGATTATGTCTGGAAGAAAGATGCTCCCAAGCAGGAGGATATCAGATATTACGGCGACACCAAGCATTCGATTCTTGCCAATAACTATGAATCAAGTTCAATCAGAAAGTGGCTTCAGAGCAGCTTCTATGATGTTGCTTTTACCGCCGATGATATTGCGAAAATGGCGCTCTCCGAGTATGAGGAGAAATGCTACAAAGAGCTTGTTGATAAAGGCCTGATTGGCAGCATTTCAGACAAGGCATATCTCATGTCGGATGTTGAGGTTACCTATTACAAAGAGATTCTCACATCGAGCAATTCCCTTGTAACAAAGGGCACCGATTACTCAAAGAGCCAGGGCCTCTGGATTCCCGATTTCTCAACAAATACAGGTCTTCCCTACTGGAGACTCCGTACAGGTACCGGAATCACCGGAGAGGCGACTGTTGAAACTTACTATGTTAACACCGACGGCCTTATCACAAATAACAGCGACGTTGACTTCGCCTGCGCCGGTATCCGCCCCGCAGTGCGTATGAAGGTCTGCGATCACGAGTGGGATTGGGTCACCATCCTTGAGCCCACAGAGGAAGCCGAGGGAGAGAAGGCATATCAGTGCAAGAAGTGCGGCGCGGTTCTGATGACCGACTACATTCTTATCCTGAATCCTCCCGTAGGCCATATCAGGGTTGATATCAAAAACAACCCGGTTTCAAAGACAAGGTCAATCCGCTGGAGAAGAAATATTAAGCTCACGGCCACAACGCTTAACGCCACCAAGAATTCAAGAATCGCGTGGTATGTTGACGGTGAGCTCAAGCAGGTAAGCGAGAAGGGTAACAATGCCTCCTCCACATTCACAACCGAGAGGCTCAAGAAAGACACGGTTATCGAAGCGAGACTGCTTGATGTAAACGGCAAGATTATTCATAACAAAGATACAAGCCTTGCCCTTGACCATGAGGAGATTACGGTCAGGAAGAATGTATTTGCCTATATCCTTGCGTTCATCTTCTTTTTCTTCCCGCCCATTCCGGTAGTTCAGTAATTTAAATATTTTCGGCACCGTTTCCTGCATTGGAGACGGTGCTTTTCATTATGGAATATTAAGGTTGATTTTTTTGTATTTATGTAGTATAATACCCTATAATAATGGGATGTTATCTCAAAAAGAAGGTAATTTAATGCAATACAATGAGTTTGCAGGTGTATATACCTTACTGCTTACTCCGTTCAACGAAGACCTGTCAATTGATTACAAAACTTATGAGGAGTACGTATCGTGGCAGGCATCATTCAGACCGCAGCATCTGTTTGCGGTTTGCGGATCAAGCGAGATGACGAGACTCTCAAGAGAAGAGAGGATAAAATGCGCCTCACTCGCCGTTAAGAATTCAGACGGTGTTCCCGTTTTTGCCACTGGCAACCTTGAGACGGAGCATGATGCCGAGGTTGAAGAAATCAAGGCTCTTGAGCAGCAGGGCGTTGCCGGTCTTGTTTTTGTGACAAAGGGATTATGCGACAGACCGCAGGAGCAGTTTGAGTATCTTTCGTCTCTTGCGCAGTGTACCGGTTTACCGGTTATACTTTACGAATTTCCCGGTCTAAGGCCGCATCTTATGGATGCCTCGGTTTACGGGAAGCTCGTTGAAACAGGCAGATTTCACGGTATCAAAGACACCACCTGCCTGCTTGACAAGATAGAAGAAAAGATTGCCGTTCAGGGAGAATCAAACGTTCTTCAGGCCAATATTCCGTTCCTATTTGATTCATGGAAGGCGGGAGCAAGGGGAGTCGTGGCAACTCCGACAACCTGCGGAGCCGATCTTTTTGTGAAGATGTGGAGCGAATGGGTGTCGGGCGACGAATCCGCGGCAGAAAAGACATACTGGCAGATTATTAATCTTGACAACGCCATTGACAGCGGATTCAATATGAGCGCGAAATACCTCTGCCGTCTGAGAGGAATCGGCTTCAACCCCATAAACAGAGAGGGAGCGACAATCAGCCCCGCAAGGATGAGATCATTAAAAGCATATTACGACTGGGCGCATTATAACGGGATTCTCTGATACAGGTAAACAGCCGGGTTTTATCCGGATTCAATATCATAAAGTAACCCCAATTCCTTTTACCGGAGTGATTATATGAAAAAACTTAGTGCAAATGTCTGTGCGGTAACTCATGCCGGCAGAGTAAGAAAAGAGAATGAGGATAACTACAGCTTAAACGGCCGTCTTACCTCAACGGGCGAGCTAAAAAAGGGCAGCGCGTTTGTTCAGAAGATGGCTGAGCCTTTCCATCTCGTTGTCTGTGACGGTATGGGCGGTGAGAGCTTCGGCGAGGTAGCCAGCGGTATCGCCGCGGAAACAATGTCAAAGCACGCCTCCGACATTTACAACAGCGGTGAGGATTTCAATTTTGCCATTTCAAGCTTCCTTGATGAGGCAAACACAAAAATCTGCAATGAAAGCACTTCCAGAGGCAAGCGCATGGGCACCACCCTTGCCGGCATATACGCCACTAAGGGAAAGGTTATATGCGTGAGCATAGGCGATACACGTATTTATCATTTTGCAAACGGTATCCTCGAGCAGATGAGTTTTGACCATACCCATGCTCAGCAGTTTATCGACGCCCGCGCGGCTTCATATGAAAATATGGAAAACATGCCCGGTGCTAAGACTCTCACACAGCATCTGGGCACATTCCCGGAAGAAGGACCGCTTCAGCCGAATGTCAGCGTGATTGACGATGTCAACAACGGCGATGTCATCATGCTCTGCAGTGACGGGCTTACCGATATGCTCACCGATGATGAGATTTCGGCTATTATCTCAAGCGGTGAGAGCGCACAGGATGTTACTGGCAAGCTTATCCGCAAGGCTCTTGAAAAAGGCGGCAAAGATAACATCACAGTTGTTACCGCTTTTATGAGTGCAGAAGATTCAGCTATATTTGTTCCCATCGCCGAGGCAATGGTAGGCGACAAGGGAGCCGATTATGAGGAGGAATACCGCACATCATACGGCAAAAACAATGCCTATGATGACGAGGATTACGATCCTTACGCAAATGCCGATTCATTTGCCGGCGACAGTGACTTTGACAAGGGCAAGATTATCAAGATTGCCGTGATAGTGCTCGTGTGTCTGGCGGTTCTTGCTGCTGCCGCATTTATCATAAAGGCGGTTATGGATAAGAGAAAAGAGAAATCGACCACCACGACGACCAGCGACTATTATTACGATTACAGCTCAAGCACGGAGATTTCGACCTGGTTCACCTCAACCGAGACTACCACCGAAGAGGAATCCTCATCCGAGGAGGAATCAACCGAGGATATCACAGTCACAACTCAGCCCGTGGCGACGGTAGCTCCCACAAGAAGATACTATCCCACCACTACGAGAAAACCGGCTTCCACTACAGCTGCTCCTTCATCAAGCACATCCGCTTCTTCATCGAGCAGCGCTCCCGCATCATCTTCATCAACGAATCCCGGCGAGAGCACAACGGTTGATCCGACAGCAACAACAGTTCCGGGCTCAACAACGGCTCCCGGCTCAACAACCGAAGGTTCGGGTGAAGTAACACTGCCGA
>JAEELT010000046.1 GCA_016282855.1 Clostridiaceae bacterium
AAAGGGGGTTAAATGTTCATAGCAGCTTCATAAGCTCTCCACACCACGGAGCGCAGATTGCCGATTGCAAGGCAGTCACCGACAAGCTGAACATTTTTACCGCCCTGTGTAAGAGGAGCAGGAATATATCCTGCGCAGCTTATAACCGAATCACATGCTATTTCAATATCTTTGCCGTCTTTACCGGTGCAGATAACAGAGCCTTCCTTAACTTCTTTAAGCACTGTTTCGAGATAAACGGGTACTTTGTGAAGCGCGAACCACTCTCTGAGGTAAGAAGAGTTTGCGAGGCATACGCCCTTCTGAGCTACAAGGTCATCTTTCATTTCGATGATAATGGGATTCTTGCCCATCAGACCGAGCTCATAAGCAATCTCGCTGCCTGTCAGACCTCCGCCGATAACGGCAACCGTTTCGCCTACATCTTTACCGTTGAGGTAATCGCACGCCTCAATCATCTTTTCGTAGCCGGGCACTTTCTTCAGAAGTCTGGGTACCGAGCCGGTCGCGATAATTACCGGAGCATTGCCGAAAGCGGAAATATCTTTTATCTCATCATTGAGTTTCACCTCAATATTGAGCTTCTTCATCTGCAGGCGGTACCATTCAAGCAGATCGCGGAGTTTACCTTTGTATGATTCGGCGCTCGCGGGAATAAAGGTGCCGCCGAGCACGCCGGATTTTTCATGAATCACAGGGTTATGACCTCTGAGCTTAAGAACCCTTGCCGCTTCCATTCCGCCGATGCCGCCGCCGACAATATGCACGGTTTTGGGGCTGTCGGTCTTAATGATACGGTGCTTTTTCCACTGCATTGTTTCGGCATTGACAGCACACCTTGCCATATGAAGGGAGTCCATCAGATCCTGGTCATTGGGAACGCCCTTGTAGTGGCACATATTGAAGCAGCCGTTGTGGCAGAGAATGCAGGGCCTTATATCTTCTTCGTCGTCGTTTATCATCTTGGTAACCCATTCCCAGTCGGCAAGGAACTGGCGGGCAAAACCGGCGCCGTCAATGCCGCCCGCGGCTATCGAATCAGCTGCAACGCGGGGATCCATTCTGCCGGCGCAGATAACGGGAATGTCAACGAATTTTCTGATATGCTCAACATCCTCAAGATTGAGGTTTTCGGGCATATAGATGGGAGGATGCGGCCAATACCAGCTGTCATAGGTGCCGTTATCGCAGTTCAGGCAGTCATACCCAGCGTCCTGCAGATACTTAGCGGCGATTTCGCTCTCCGCCATATCTCTGCCCACTTCAACAAAATCTTCCCCGGGAAGAGCGCCCTGACGCATTCCCTTTGTTTTTGAAACAACGCTGTAACGCAGGGAAACAGGGAAATCATCACCGCATTCCTTTTTGATTGCCTGCACAACCTCAACGGCAAAGCGGTATCTGTTTTCGAAGGAGCCGCCGTACTCGTCGGTCCTCTTATTTACATATTTGAAGGTGAACTGATCGAGAAGGTAGCCCTCGTGAACCGCGTGAACCTCCACGCCGTCCACCCCTGCATCCTTGAGCATTTTTGAGCTCTTAGCGAAGGAGTCAACTATCTCTTTTATTTCCGCCTTGGTCATTTCTCTTGAGGGAAGCTTATCACTCCAGCGATTGGGTGAGGGAGACGCAGAGGCGGTAATCCTGTCAAGATTCATAACAGGCTTGCTGAGCACATTGATAACCGGGGTGTTATACAGCTTTTCCATCATTTCAGAGACAGTGAAGGATCTTCCGAAACCGGCGGTGAGCTGCACAAAGAGCTTCGCCCCTGTTTTATGAAACTCGGGCATCCACGCGGCAAGGTCCTTATACATCTTCTTGTTTTTATGGAGCCACTGACCCAGCATAGGATTGTAAACCGGCTGACAGCCCGGTAAAACGAGACCTACATTGTTTTTTGCCACGTTCATTATGAACTGCGCTCCGGCCTTGTCAAAATGGTTCTTTTCCATCCATCCGAAAAGGTCTGTGCCGCCCATACTCGTAAGAACTATCCTGTTTTTGATTTCGCAGTTTCCGATTTTCCAAGGGGTAAAAAGGGGCTCAAGTCTTTTATCCATAATGCTTCCTCCCAGTATTTTTTTTAATTATATCACAGTATAATGCCAATATAAAGAAAAAATTTTACTTTTTTTCACAATATTTTGTGGTATATTTATTGTAATTACACATAGCTTGTGGTAGAATACAAAAAAAGTTTTTAAGTCCGGAGAAGGTGCTGTTATGATTAACGGAAAAATCGGCTGCGCAGTAATAGGCTACGGCGGCATGGGCAACTGGCATACACGAAAAATCAGAAATGAAATGGGCGAATATGCCGAGCTTATCGGTATATATGATATAAAACCCGAAAGGTGCGAGGCGGCCGAAAAAGAGGGCATTCACGCATACTCAAGCCGTGAGGAGCTGCTGGCGGACAGCAGAATTGACCTTGTTACGGTAGCAACCCCGAACGATGTGCATAAAGAGATTGTTATTGACGCTCTCGAAGCAGGCAAAAACGCCATAAGCGAAAAACCCGTTGCAATGAACAGCGCTGAGCTTGAGGAAATGATTGCCGCGGCAAACAGATGCGGCAAGCTGTTCACAGTTCACCAGAACAGGCGCTGGGATGAGGATTACCTCACCATGAAAAAAATACTCGACAGCAACACTCTCGGAAATGTATTCCGCATTGAATCAAGAGTGCAGGGCTCAAGAGGTGTGCCGGGAGACTGGAGAAATCAGCCGCAGCACGGCGGCGGTATGGTGCTCGACTGGGGCATTCACCTGCTCGATCAAGCGCTTATGATGACTCTGCCCCGCAAGCTGAAAACGGTGTATGCCGAGCTGACAAACGTTACAAATGAAAACTGCGATGACGGCTTCAGGACAACACTGATTTTCGATGACGGTCTTTCTTTCTATGTTGAGGTAACCACAAGCAATTTCATTGAGCTGCCGCTCTGGTATATGCTCGGCGAAAACGGCTCCGCGGTAATCAACAACTGGGACTGCGACGGAGAAATAGTCAAGGTTTCCGACTGGGAAAACAGAGAAGCCGTGCCCATAGTAGCCGGAGCGGGAATCACAAAAACGATGGCTCCGAGAACAGATGATACTATAGAGAAATATCCCCTCCCCGTTCAGAAAGCGGATTGGGGCGAGTTTTACAAAAACGTCTTTGCCGTAATAAGAGGAGAAGAAAAAATCATTGTAACCCACAATCAGCAAAGACGCCTTATGAAGCTTGTGGAAGCTATATTTGAATCCGGCAATAAAAACGAAGTGGTTCAGTTTGATGATATCTAATTATAAAAGCATATAAAAACGCTGCCCGTATCTGCGGGCAGCATTTTTTATGTTTTTTACTGATGCTTTTGAATAAACCTTTTGATAATCAATACCGAGCAGAGCCCGGTAACAATCATACCGGTCATTATGAGAGCCATTGTTCAATCTCCTCTCTGTAACAAATAAGAAGCTTAAACATAACGCCCGAAAAGCTTGTCAAGCCATCTCAGGCACAGGTCAACCCACGCGGCGGCATCCTCATTGTAAGCTCTGTGCTCATCCTTGTCATAGACGGATTCCTCGGCTGTTGAGAAGCCGTGATATCCCTTCTGAAAAATGTGCATCTCAAACGGAATGCCGTGTTGGTCAAGGACTCCGGCATATTTCAGCGAATTCTCTATGGGCACAACATTATCCTCTGCGCTTGCAAAGATAAACGCGGGCGGCGTTTTTTCATCAACAAGCTTATCTGCGCCCGGAATGGGCTTAGCGAGAATATCGCTGATTTTCTCAAGTATGCAGGGATAGCCGAGTATCTGAGCGTTGGGTCTCTCTCTGCCTGCGACGGAAAGCATAGCCGTAAGGTGGCCGCCTGCGGAAAAGCCTATTGCGGCAATCTTTTCGGGATTCACTCCCCATTCAGCTGCATTTTGGCGTATGACGCTCAAAGCTTCCTCAGCGTCATTGAGCGGTTTCGGAAACTCCGCGTTTTCACAAAGAGAATATCTTAAAATGAACGCGGCGTATCCCTTGGCAAGGAACTTGAAAGCAACGGGCTCCGCCTCCCTGTCAGAGCACATACGGTAGCCTCCGCCGGGTATTACGAGAATTGCGCGTCTGCTGCTCATATGAGGCATCTCGGAAGATGAATCGGGAAGATAAGCCGTGAGCGTAACGCCTTCGTTTTTCAGCTGCAAAGTAAACACTTTCATCAATAAGTCACCTTCAGGGTTTTAATTTCAAAAGGTCTGAATTCAAGCGCGCAGCAATCAGCCTCGCCCTTGATTTCCTCAAGCATATTGGTTTCGTACACTTCTTTTGCGCCGTCAAAAAGTTTAAGAGCGCAACGGGTGCCTGTCCCTTCCGCTTCGTAAAGCCTTACGATGAAGGCCTTTTCGTTATCTTCACAGGGCTTGACAGCCTCAATAATCACATTTGCCTTATCGGGAACGGCGAGAGCCTCAAGAGAGAAATCACCTTTGCCGATAACCGCGGGCACATTGAGCTCATAAGCGGGTCTTATAACGTTTTCGGCGCTGAAGCCGCCGCAGTGAGGCAGGAAGGAATACACGGTTTTATGAATTCCGCGGTCACCTTCAAAGTCTGGTCTTGTGCCGCCTTTGTGAAGCGAAAGACGCATTTTGCCGCCTTCAACGGTAATGGCGTATTTGCTGTCGTTGAGAATTGAGGCACCGTATCTTGTTTCGGAAAGATCTGTGTATTTATGATTGACAACCTCAAACTTAGCCTTTTCGATTGAGTTATTTCTTGTGGTGGGTCTGAGCACATTGCCGTACTGAATCTCGTGCCTTGAGAAATCGCTGTTAATATCGGTGTCAAATGCGACCTTGAGGAAGCGGTGGTCATCATTCCAGTCCATTACGGTGTCATATCTTATTTCAGGGCTGTCGGTAAAATAGATTGCATCCTGAGTAACGCAGGACTTGGCTGAAACAGAATATTTGCTCCTTATTATCAGAGCCACAGGGCCTTCCGATATGACCTGCCTTGAGAGCAGCTTTGATTCATCATGGAACTTAAGCTCTATATCGGCGTCAAGATCCCAGTTATCCCAGTCCTGAGGCAGGTCTTCGGCAATAAGGAAGGTGCCGAAGTCGAAGCCTTCGCCCTTGATTTCGCGGCCTGCATTCTTGTCAAAGAATGATGAAATGTAGCCCTTGTCATCAAACACGATTGAGGCGTTTGGCGTTTGAAGAGCATTGCCCGACAGTTCAAACTCGCTTTCGCCGGAGACTTCACCCTTAACGAGATTGATTTTTATGCTTGAAAACGCAGGTACGGTAACGCCGCCGACAACAATTACGCTCTTGCCGTCGAGGTTTGTATATCTCTGCTGCCTGCACGGAATATCAGCGATAAGCCCTTCTTCACACTCGATGAATATCGGGTCGCTTCTGTCAAATGAGAGAGTGTTTGAAACACTGACGCATCCGCCTTCGCCGGATGTAAGCTCCCCTATGAGCTTATGTGCGGTTTCAAGCAAAGCACCCGTCTGCTCGAGTGAGAGCTTGTGACCGGACGGGATGCAGGTGCCGGGAAGAATATCATGGAACTGGTTGAGAAGCAAAGTCTCATAAAGAGGAGCAATCTTATCGCTCTTTGCTGTTTCGCCCTTCTTCACAGCATCATTAACAGTGAAAATCTCAAGATCTCTGAGCACGAGCTCCGATTTTCTGTTGTTTCTCTTTATATTATGCTGATTTGTGAGAGTGCCTCTGTGAAGCTCAAGATAGAGCTCACCCTTATATGTTGAAGGATTTTTAACCTTGCCTTCAAGCTTTTTCATAAAGTCGCCGACTGTGGTGTACTCTGCCTTGGGAACACCGTTGAGGTCCTTTGTTCTGCGGGCAGCCTCTATCATTTCGTACTGAGGTCCTCCGCCGCCGTCGCCGTATCCGAAGGCGATAAGGCGCTCATCGGTAACGCTTCTTTCCTTGAGAGATGTGCCGTATTTCGGTCCGGAAACAAACTCAATCAAATCCTCGGGACCGGGCCAGCAGTGTGTTCTGTTGAAATGAGTGAAGACCGTTGTGCCGTCAATACCCTTCCAGTAGAAGGTATCATAGGGGAAGACATTTGTGTCATTCCAGTCAAGTTTGGTGGTGCAGAAATAATCAACGCCGCAACCCTTCATAATCTGCGGAATGGCCGCGGAATATCCGAAGGTGTCGGGAAGCCAGAATGTGTTGGATGTAAAGCCGAAATGCTTCCTTGTGAATCTCTGACCCCAGAGGAACTGTCTTATCATACTTTCGCCTGAGGTAATATTGCAGTCACACTCAACCCATACGCCGCCGTTGGGCTCATATCTGCCCTCTTTGACCTTCTGCTTAATATCCTCAAAAAGCTCGGGATAGTATTTAAGAATAAAATTACCGTGGCAGGCTGATGACTGAACAAACTTATACTCGGGATATTCATCCATAAGAGCAATCTGGTTTGAATAGGTCCTGCCGCATTTCTTTATGGTCTCGGTTGCCTTCCAGAGCCAGGCCGTATCCATATGGGAATGCCCTATGATACCGGCAGAGGGAGCGTCGGGGCCGTTTTTGACCTCAAGGATTTCCTTAAGAAACGGATGAGCCGCCCTGAGAGCCGCCCTGAATGTTTCGTCATCGGTGTCCTCTCTCGAGTAATAAAGTCTCTTATGCGCCTCAAGCAGGCTGTTGGCAATACTGCCTTTTCTGAATGAGCCGTCGGGAAGATTGTCAAACAGCTCATTGACGGTAAACAGGTCAAAATAAAATTCCTGTATCTCGTAATCCTTTACACAGATGTCAATACCGTCAAAAGTGTACATATAGTCGAGCAGGGGTCTGTTTTCAAGAGGAGAAGTGCCTTTATAGCTGTGACCCGAATACGCTTCTATCGCAATATCAATCTTTTCGCCGGCCTTCGCGTTTTTGCGCAGAAGGTCGCAGTAATGATTGCCGTGACCCGTAAAAACGATTTTGGTGTTGAAAGTGCCGTAGGGTTTGCCGTTTACATAAAGCAGGGATTCATAGCCCTTGGTGTGGGGCATAATGAAAATATCTTTGCCGTCAAGCTCCGCCGGCACAGTATACTCCGTTTTGAACCAGCAGAAAGTCTCTTCCCCTCCCCATCTGAAGCCCGGCTCTGCAGGTACAAAGAGAGAATCATCGGGAACGGAATAAAGGCGCTGCTCAGTCTCATAGGCTCTTGCGCCTACAGCGTCAACCTTTTTGAAAATCATCGGTTCAAGGGTGTTTTCAAAACGCTTGAGTTTTTTGAACATTCTTTCTGTTTGCCTGTCTGTTAACATTGGGACACCTCACAGTCAAGTTTATTTTTGGGGCAGACACGCATGCATATACCGCACACGGCGCCTCTGCCGATTTTCTGAAATTCCTTTTTCATATATTCGCTGCATTTCGCCGGATCAAAGATTTCTTCTCTCGGAATACCATAATAAAAATCCGTATCTTTTATTGCCTTTGCGGGGCAGGCGTCAACGCAGGCTCTGCAGCTGCCGCACGGGTCGAGAGGAAGACGGCCGGCGCAGTCAAACTCACAGTCGGTAAACAAGGTACCCATACGCACAAGTGAGCCGAAATCTTTATGGAGAAACAGAGAGTTTCTGCCGATTCCGCCAAGCCCTGCGAGGCAGGCGCCCTGCTTATGGGAAAAACGTCCTTCATAATTCCATCCGTCTTTGTTCATGCTCTGGGAAGCGGCAATGGTGATATATCTGAAGCCCTTCTTCTGAAGAAACAGACCGGTCTGAAGAAGAATTCTGTCAATAAGAGCATTCACCTGGCGGTAATGGTTAAAATAAGTGAGAGTTGGCTCATCCTCTATTTCGGCAATTATATCCTCCGACAGACGCACCACAACGGTAATACCGTAGCGCAGGGATTGGTTGGGAGCATCCTCCCCGGCGTCAAAGAAGCCTGCGTCGGAAGCTCCGCAACTGAGAATAAAATCTCTGACCTCATTCTGAAAGTTTTTATCCATCTGCCGTCACCTCAAAGCAGAGCCAGCCTCCGCTTTCACGGCGCTCAACAACCCGCAGACCGTTTGCGGCAAAAGCGTCAAGCACATCGTTTTCTCTGGGCACGATAATACCGGAGGTTATAAAAACGGCGCCTTCATTCATAAAACCCTTAACATCTTCACAAAGCTTTATTACAATATCCGCAACGATGTTGGCTACGATTATATCATATCTGCCCGTCACATTTTCGGTGAGCGAGCCTTTGACAACTTTGTATTTCGGCTCTGTAAAGCCGTTGGTTTCTCCGTTTTCCCTTGCCGTCTTAACAGCCAGAGCGTCAATATCAACTCCGACAGCGCTGTCCGCGCCCAGTAGAAGCGCCGATACCGACAGAATACCGCTTCCGCAGCCAACATCAAGCATGGTCTTGCCCGGGTATGCGTATTTCTCAATGGATTCAAGGCACAGTCGGGTTGTGTCGTGAGTGCCTGAGCCGAAAGCGAGACCCGGCTCAAGGTGGATAACACTCCTGCCGAGCGCATCATACTCCTGCTCCCATACGGGATGTATAAGCAGCCGCTTGCCTACGGGCATTGGCTTGAAATACTTTTTCCAGTTGTTCTCCCAGTCTTCATTTTTACAGAGGGTTTCATCAATGCGGCAGTCAATACCCTCGCTTTCGAATCTCTCTTTGAGAAAAGAAACCACCTCGGAAGGATTCTCTTCGGGAGAAATATAGATGTGAACTATGCCTTTGCTCCTGTCCTTGGCCAGGAGCTCCTCATCTATAAGGTCGATTTTCGCTATTTCCATAGCTTCCGCCTCGAGGTTACGGTAATCCTCCACATATATGCCGTAAGGCACTGCCATTGAGGCAATATCACCCGCCCTGTCAATGTCCTCGGCAGGCACTTCCATTCTTATTTCTGTCCAGTCAGCCATAAGCCCTCACATCAATACTTGTTATGTACATCCTCGGCGAAGCAGAGAACATCCTTGATTTCTATAACAGTTCCGTCATCAAGAATCGCTTTGCCGCTCATACGGCCGAACACCTGATGCTGGTCTGTGATAATAAACTTAATATCGATTTTGGCGGCTCTGTCCATAATAGGCTCAAAGGTCATTTCAAACCTGCCGTCACTGGAGGTAAAGGTCCAGGGGTCAGTATAGCTGCTCTGCGGAATATTGAAGGTGACATCATCAAGCTTATGCGCTTTGCCGTCCCAGAATATTACGTTTTCGCTTGCGGCTGTTGTGTCACCGAAGCCGTAGCCGATATTGAAGCCGAACTTATGCCCGTCTATATCGGCATTTCCGCTGCCCCATTTCCAGGTGTTGTCATAGGTCCAAACGCCTCTGCCCCAGTCGAGGGTGCCGAAATCCGTTGAGGGATCGAAAACGTACTCTTTGCCGTCAAAGACAGCCTTTCCGCTCGCTCTCATACAATTGATTTTCTGATTGTAGTAAAAAGCAGTATCCTTCTCAGCCCAGGGAGTGGCAATAACCATTGTATCCATATCGGGCTGCTCAAGGGTGATGTCGCAGGAAAAGTCCTTACCGTCAAGGAAGTTTTTGAAATTGCATACAAGCCTGCGGCTGCCTTCGAAAACGATGAAATCCATATCAAGGCGCTTGTCGTGATAGGAAGTGTTGCCCTTTTCGGATGTGGTGGGAAGGCGGAGCTTGCCCATGGGGAAAGCGTTGAGGATAGTCTCCGTATGCTCCCAGGGCTTTGTGAAATCAAGGAGAGATGCCGACTGCAGGCCGATATAGCCGTCGTCCGAAATCGTGAGCGCGACTCCGAAGCTGTTCTTTTCGGAGATTATAAGATAATAGTCCCACTCCTTTATGCGGAATCTGGGCGCTTTTATATCTGCGCGGCTGTACTTCTGAAAGAGCCTTCTTGACCAGCCGGGTTCTCTGAGACTGCCCTGCTCGGTGAGAAGAGGCTGAACCGAGGTTACTTCGTGATTTCTCATTTTATTATTCCTCCCTGAAAAAAAGTATTTATAATAGCTCCACGCCGCCGTCTTCACTGCGGCCGTGGTTATATAACATACGGTTATCAAAATGCCACTGCTTCGGAGTAAACTCTCCCGGCTCAACCGCGTTGACCGCCGAATATGATTCATACATCTTCGCGTCCATATCATCAAGCATAGAGAGAAGAATAGCCTCGGTGAACATGGGCATTCTGGCGGCACCGAATTCAGGCACCCCGTGATGGGAAATAAGCATATGCTCAAGCAGCACAACGGTATCCTCCGATATGCCGAGCTTTTTTCCCTGCTCGGATACTTTTACAGCCCCGAGCACGAGATGGCCGATAAGATTGCCTTTAACGGTATATTCACCCGGCACGCCCGTCTGAGAAGAAGCTATTTCGTCAACCTTCGTTATATCGTGGAGAATAGCTCCCGCGCAAAGAAGGTCATAGTTTACATAAGTGTAAATACTGCAGACCGCTTTGGCGAGCCTGAGAATGGATAGAGTATGCATAAGCAGACCGCCTCTCACGGCATGGTGCAGCCCCTTTGCCGCCGGCCAGTAAACAAGCCTGTCACGGTATTCGTCAAGCACGGCCCTGGTGAGAAGCTTAAGCTCATAATCCGAAAAATCATCTATAATCTTCTCTATTTCCTCAAGCATCACCTCGCCCGAAAGGCAGGCGCTCGGAACATAGTCGTTTATATCAACGCCGTCTTCGGGAGTAACTTTGCGGATCCGGTCAATTCTGAACTGCTGAGAATCGTTGAAGCTTACGAAAGTGCCTCTGACCTTGACAAAATCAAATCTCTCAAACTCAAGCGCGGGTATATCCTTAGCATCCCAGAGCTTAGCGTTGATTTCGCCGTCATTGTCGGTAAGAGTGAAATCAAGGTAATTGGAGCCCTTGGCCGTCATTTTTTTCTCAACCGATTTAACAAGGCAGAAGCCCTCAAAAAGCTGATTGCCGGGTAAAGCTTTGAAATTCAATGTGATTCCTCCTGTTATCAGACTGCGGGAAGCTTATATTTGCCCGAGTATTCTTCATATCTTGTAAGGAAATGCTCGCTGTCGGCCTTGATGTTGCGGATAGACTCGTGGAACATCATATCATTGTGCTTCAGGTCGATAACAGCGCCGGCAACATTGGCGCAGTGGTCCGAAACTCTCTCGAGATTGGTAAGAAGATCTGAGAGCACAAAGCCCGCCTCTGCGTTGCACTCGCCTCTCTGAAGCCTTTTTATGTGATTCTTTCTAATCTGCTCCTTAAGGTCGTCAACAACCTGCTCAAGAGGTTCAACCATCTGAGCGGTATCAAAGCTATTTTCCGAAAGAGCTTTGTATGTAAGTGAGAAAATATCCTCAACCGCCGCGAGAAGCACATCCAGCTCCTTCTGAGCGGCATCACCGAAGGATATTTTTTTGTCTTCTCTTTCCTCCGCGCTTTCAAGGATATTCAGCGCGTGGTCGCCTATGCGCTCATAGTCACCCACAATTTTGAGCAGGAACGCTGCCTCGGCGGAATCTTTATTGCTTATCTCGTGCTCCGACAGCTTGACGAGATAAGTGCTGATTTCATCCTCATACAAATCCGTGCGTTCTTCATATCTGCGCACGATCTTTGCCTTTTCCTCGTCAAGGTCAAAGACGCAGCTGATTGCGTTCACGAGGGCCTTGCCGGAACGCTCTGCCATTTTAAGAGCAAGCAGGCGGCAGCGCTCAACCGCAAGAGGAGGCGTGAAAAGGAGGCGCTCGTCGAGCTCGATTTTTTCGCCCTCATCGTCATCCTCCCTGTCGGGAATAAGTTTTGTGACAACCTTTTCGAGAAGAGAAGTGAAGGGAGTCACTACAAGCATAGTGAGAATGTTGAAAATTGTATGTGATGCGGCAATGCCGTAAAGAGCTATTGACTTGTCAAGGAAGGCAGGCGCTACGGTATATTTGACTATGCAGAAAACGGAGAGATATATCACGGTGCCCGTCACATTGAACAAAAGATGCGAGAGAGCCGCTCTCTTACCGCTTTTGGTTGCGCCGAAAGCTGAAATGACAGCGGTAACACAGGTGCCGATATTCTGGCCCATAACAATCGGAACGGCGGTACCCCAGGTAATATGCCCCGTGGCGGAAAGCGCCTGGAGAATACCGATTGAAGCGGCTGAGGACTGAATAAGAGCAGTTACGACAAGACCCATAAGCACGCCGAGGAAAGGATTGCCGAAAAGCACAAGAAGATTTGTAAACTGCGGAATATCCGTAAGCCCGCCCACGGAATTTGTCATAGCCGACATACCTGTCATGAGAGTGGCAAAGCCGAGAAGCACCGTGCCGACGTCCTTGTTTTTGCTCTTCTTTGAGAACATATACATAATCACGCCTATAAAGGCAAGCACGGGGGTAAATGAAGTGGGCTTGCAGAGCCTGAGTATTATATTATCGCTGCTTATACCGTTAAGTGATAAAATCCACGCGGTAACGGTGGTGCCGACATTGGCGCCGATAATAACATTGATTGCCTGGCTGAGTGTCATCAACCTGGAGTTGACAAAGCCGACAACCATAACAGTGGTGGCGGAGGAAGCCTGTGTAACCGTGGTGACGGCAGCGCCCGTGGCAATACCGCCCGCCTTGCTGGTGGTAAGCTTTCCGAGCAGGTTTTTGAGACCTGAGCCGGCTCTTTTTTCGAGAGCGGCACCCATAACGCTCATTCCGAAAAGGAAAAGCGCGAGGCCGCCGAGCAAAGTGAAAATATCGAAAATATCCATAAAAAAACTCCATACAAAAAAATACCGGAATGATGCTGATTTTATCTTATCACATCACTTCGGTATTGTAAATAAATAAAATATATTATTTATTGATTATTTCAGTTCTTTAAAGGAATTCGCCGGTCCTTTCGAGCGCTGTTTTGATATGGTCCATGCTGTAACAGTATGAAGCTCTCACAAAACCCTCACCGCACTCTCCGAACGCCGTGCCGGGCACAAGCGCAACGTGCTTTTCGGCAAGGAGCTTTTCACAGAATTCTCCGCTGGTCATACCGGTGCTCTTTATGCTGGGAAAAACATAAAAAGCTCCCTCCGGCTCCCTGCACTCAAGCCCTATTTCATTAAAGCCGTACACCATAAGCTTCCTGCGCATATCATACTCTTCAATCATAGCCTCCACATCGGTATCACAGTCTCTGAGGGCCGTTATGGCGGCGTACTGTGAAGTGGTAGGCGCGCACATTATGGAATACTGGTGAAGCTTCGTAATCTGAGCGTTTATTTTTTCAGGCGCGCAGACATAACCGAGACGCCAACCCGTCATTGAAAACGCCTTTGAAAAACCGTTTATGACAATGGTGCGCTCTCTGAGAGAGCCGACAGACGCGGGCGAAACGTGACGCTTGCCGTTGAAAGTAAGCTCAGAATAAATCTCATCGGATATAAGCACTATGCCGGTATCTTTTATAAGGCTTTCAATCTCAAGATAGTCTTCCTTCTCCATAATGGCACCTGTAGGATTTGACGGGTATGGAAGAACAACAGCCTTTGTCCTTGGTGTGATTTTTTCCTTGAGCTCGGCCGCGGTAAGTTTAAAGCCATTTTCCGCTTTGCTTTCGCTTATCACGGGTATGCCTCCGGCCATAAGCACCATCGGCACATAGCAGACATAGCTCGGCTGAGGTATAATGACCTCATCACCGTCATTTACTACTGAGCGCACCGCAGCGTCAATCGCCTCGCTGCCGCCTACGGTAACGAGTATCTCGGTATCGGGATTATAGGAAAGAGAATATTTGCGGCTCAGATAGCGGGCTATCTCAGCGCGAAGAGCGGAAAGACCTCTGTTTGCCGTATAACTGGTCTTGCCCCCTTCGAGAGAAACAATGGCAGCATTTCTTATCTTCCAGGGAGTTTCAAAATCCGGCTCGCCGACACCCAAAGATATTACGTCGTCCATTGTGGCGGCAATATCAAAAAACTTTCTGATGCCGGAGGGCTGAATCTCGGTTATTTTATTGTTAAGTATGCTTTCGTAATTCAGCAAGACGAAACAACTCCCCGCTCATCGGTGCTTTCAATATCAAGAGCAACGTCAAGCTCTTTGTATCTTCTCATAACAAACTGGGTCTTGGTGGAAGTAATGCTCTCCATCACAGCAAGCTCTTTTGACACAAAGCGCGAAACCTCCTGAAAAGTCCTGCACTTTACCATAACGCAAAGATCCGACACACCGGAAAGAAGATATACGCTCTCAACCTCTTTGTATCTCGCGACCTTCTTAGCTACATCTTCAAAACCGTAGCCGGGTTTTGGGGTAACTTTAAGATCAACGAGGGCTGAAACATAGCCGTCATCAAGCTTTTCCCAGTCGATAACCGCTTTACACGCCCTGATGAGGCCTTCTTTTGTCATTTCTTCTATTTCGGCGTTTACCTCGTCCTCGGTAAGACCTGTGCAGATCGAAAGCTCCTTAGTGCTCATTCTCGCGTCTTTCGCGAGCAGCTTGAGAATCTGTATGTTCATATCGGTTCCTCCGTAAAAACAGTCTTTCTTTTTCAATGATTTTACCATATTTCCACGGCTTTTTACAGCAATTATTCTCAGGCCGGTTTATTTCGGCGTTTTACATATTTTTTAATTAAAAACTATTGACTTGACTGTATAAAAGCACATATAATTTAAAGGTAAAACGAGTTTAAGGAGGGATAATAAGATGGCAAACTGCCCCAACTGCGGCCGTAAACTGCACTTTACCGACTGGAAGCAGAATTGCCCCGGATGCGGAGTGAACCTGATTTACTTCAAATCAAATGAAAGGCTCCTTGAAGAAAGCGAAAAGGCCGAAATAGAGCACGCAAAGCATCAACCCGGAGTTGACAGAGCAAAAGCGTCCGTGTTCGGCTCACCGCAGGCAATATCAAGGCTCGTGCTTTCCGTAATACCGCTCGCTGCCCTGTTTCTTCCTCTGTGTGTGATTGACACGGGAGAAACGTTAAGAAAGATTAACGCCATAGATATTTACAAATTCATTTCGTCAAGCAATTTCGGCTCTGTTATCGGAAACGCATGTTCCGCAAAGTTTCCCGATATTTCAGTTATACTCCTGCTGTTTTCGGCTGTTATGATTCTTGTGAGCGCAATATGCCTTGTGATGTCGCTTGGCAGGCACGGCAAGATAAGAAACCTTATTCTCGACCTTCTTATGCTTGCTCCGGCCGCATTGTCCGCGGCATTCATATTTATTGCGGACAGCTCGCTTCGTGAGCCGTATTCTCTGACTGAAAGCATTACGGCAACATCATTTAAGCCGGGAATCGGCGCATACATCTATATCACACTTCTTGTCGCACTGCTCGTTTATAATCTTATTCTTGCCGAAAGAGGAATTCCCGTAAAACACACAGTATGCTACATCGGAGGTCTGCCCAGCGAAAAATACTATGAATATAAAGAATCCGGTATGAGCGAGCTTGAGATACGCAAAAAAATGGTTGAGGCGCTTACACAAATGCAGGAAGAGGTAAAGCGTAAGGAAGCCGAATCCCTGGCGCAGAGAGAACTCCAGCGCAGTAAAATGAAATAAGGAGGTGTAACCGGTGAGTGACGAAACAAAAAACAGTCAGCAGTCAGAGCTTGAGCAGGTAAACGCGCAGCTCAGGCAGCTCGTTGATGTTGACCGAAGAGTTATAAACCGCAAGCAGACCATCGGTTATATGCTCTTTGACGGAAGCCGCGGCTTCAACATAGACGGTCACAAGGACTTATTCATTGACAGTATATTGAAAATAAGCCTTGCCCTTCAGTCGAAGTATAACATAGTCGCCGGTATCTGGGATGTGGTTGACGACCTGCTTGTAGGCGGCATTATAGAAAAAACACGTACCCGCTGGGGCAAATTTGTGCCTTACATTTTCCTTGGCGGCATACCCCTTGCGATTATCTCCACGCTTTTCTGGGTGCTGCCCCTGCTTTTTTCACCCGAGCACGTCGATAACTTCTCATATCTGCCCAAATTCTTTGTATTCGCGGTGCTTGATATGACCTTTGAGCTGCTGTCAAACTTCAAGAATGTTGCGATAGGCGGATATATTTCAACAATAACCCCCTACCCTTCTGACAGACGGCGCCTGCTGGCTGTTTCAAGCTACTTCAGCATAATCTATTCGAGAATACCCGACCTTGTTATAGAGTTTATGCTCGATTTCATAAAAAACGGTATTGTCAAATCCGCCACAAAAACCAGCGCCGATATGATAAGAGCGTCACTGATAATTGTAGGACCCCTGACTGCAATATTATCGGGTCTCATAATCACATGGTATTGCAAACTTGCGAAGGAAAGAGTGCACCAGAAGATTGAAACTGCGAAAATCAAAGAGAGCCTGAAGATAGTTTTCACCAACAGGCCGATACTTATGTATATGTTCAGCAACGCTCTCGGCTCGTTCGGAACAGGTCTTTCTACAAACGACTATTACCGCCAGGTGCTCAACATGACCACCTTTGAGACCATAGCGGGAATACCCTCGTTTTTCTTCCAGCCGATAGGCTTCGCAAAATACAATTACCTGACCACGAAATTCTCAACGAGAAGCCTGTATATGATTTCACAGGTGTTTGCAAAAACGTTCTATATTCCGCTGTTCTTCTACGGTATGTTTATAAAGGACAGAAACGGCAACAGATTTTTCACTCAGCGTATTCCCATGCTTCCCGTGACTGCGGTATGGGAAATCATTTACGCCACATTCTGGGGCGTAAAGAGCCTCTCGGGGCAGGAAATAAGCAACGAATGCAACGACTATATAGAGTGGAAATGCGGCTTCAGAAACGAAGCTACGCTCTCTGTGGCAAGCACGTTTATGTGCAAGATACCCTCAAGATTAAACGGCGTGCTTCAGCCGAGATACAAGCAGTGGATAAACTACGACCAGACTGCTTATACAGAAGGCAGGCAGCAGCCTGAGAAAGCTCAGAAATGGATATTCGCAATGGCGACAATAATCCCCGCTTTTATAGTCCTCTCAAGCATGATACCGATGTTCTGGTACAATATCGATAAAGAAAAACGCGACAAAATGTACAGAGAGCTCAACGAGCGCAGAGTAAGAATAGCTGAAAACATAACAAAATACGGTCAGGAAGAAGAAAGCGAAAAAGCATCGGCATCGGTTTGAAACAAATGAAAGTAAAAGGACTGCAGATTAATAATCTGCAGTCCTTTCTTTACGCGCTGTATTTATTTACCGGGTGCTTACTGCTCAAAAACATATTCGCCCGGAGCAAGGCGGATTATTGCTTTGCCGTTTTCAACGGTATATCTGCTCTTGGCGACGGTCTTGCCGTTGGCCTTTATTTTGCCTGTTGTCAGAGGAAGCTCAAGCACGGCAGTGGTACCCTTTGGAACGGAGCATTTATATACAAAACCGTTCTCTGTGGACCACTCGGATTTAATCATACCGCTTGCGGATTTATATGAAGCTTTGACAAAGGTTATATTCTTTTGCCCTTCGGGAAGCTCGTCGGGAGTTCTTGTGTCGATTCTCGGCTGAAGTTTTATGGTTCTGAAGCCGGGTTCTGCGGGCTCAATACCTGCCATAAATCTGTACATCCACTCGCCGATAGCGCCGTAAGCATAGTGATTAAAGGAGTTCATACCGACATCACCGAAGCCTTTGCTTTTGGTGTAGGAATTCCATCTCTCCCATATGGTGGTGGCTCCCTGATCAACACTGTAAAGCCAGGAGGGTTCCTTCCTCTGAAGAAGGAGGTTATAGGCGGTCTTATCCTTGCCGTATTTGGAGAGAGCCGGGCAGAGATTATATGTGCCGAGGAAGCCGCAGGAGAGACGGTCACCGTTGTCGGCAATCTGCTTCTCAAGCTCATCTGCAACCTGCAGGGCGTAACTCTCGTCAAGCAAATCAAAGGCGAGTGCGATAATCTTGTTGCACTGCGTTTTTTCGGCAAGCTTTCCGCGCTTCATGAAATGAGCGGTGAAATACTTGTGGGCTTTTTCCCTGAGCTTTTTATAATGCGCGGCTCTGTCTTCTTTGCCGAGCACATTGCTCACATAAATCATTATATCAAGGTCATGTACAAAGTACGCGCTGGAAATGAATTTATTATCACACCAGTCATAAGCGAGCCAGTCGCCATAGCGGGGAATCGGGCCGGAATATCCGTATTTTTCAACAAGACCGGCAATGTACTTCTCCATTGAAGCGTAATGCTCGGTGAGTATACGCTTGTCGCCGTAAGCCATGTACATATTGTACGGTATTATGATGCCCGCGTCACCCCAGGCGCAAGCGTCCTCACTCTGGCAATAGCCTACGCGTGGATTCACATCCGCATAGCCGCCCGATTCGCTCTGGGAGTCTCTCATATCCTGCATCCATTTGCGGAAAAATCCGTAAACATCGGCATTGTAGCTTGCCGTAACGCTGAAAGCCTGGGCATCGCCCGTCCAGCCGAGTCTCTCATCTCTCTGCGGGCAGTCAGTAGGCACGCTGAGATAATTGCTTCTCTGACCCCAGATGATATTTGAAATAAGCTTATTGACATTTTCGTCCGAGGTTTCGATTTTGCCGGTTTCTTTAATATCGTTGCCTATTACTTCGCCTGTAATATTGTAAACGGTGAAAGCGTCATCGGCGCTCAGCTCAATATATCTGAAGCCGAAGAATGTGAATACGGGAGCGTAATCAACCGTCTCTTTATCAGCGAAAACATAGTAGGATTTGGCGAGAGCGGAGCGGAAATTGATTGTGTAGAGCGAGCCTTCGGGCCCGTCATTCCCTCTGGCCTTTTTGCCGCTGTCATTGAGAAACTCCGCATAGCGGACCTTGAGCACGCTGCCACGCCTGCCCGATACGCTCAGACGCAGGCGGCCGACTATTTCCTGACCGAGGTCTATGATGAGCTTCTGACCGGTTTTTACCGTTATGGGATAATCCGGGTTCTCTTCGCTTATGTGTATCTTGCCGTAATAACTGCCGTTGTACTCAACGCCGTCCGCGATGTACATATATTCCGGCTTTCTGCCGAGGCCTTTTCTGACTCTGATTTCAGGGCCGATAAATGGCGTTACTTCGCCTTCGTACATAAACTTGGAGGCTTTTTTCCAGGAGCTGATATTGAAACCGGGCATACTTATCTTATCATAGCCGGTCTTTCTGCCGTCGCGGTATTCGCCATCCCAAATATCGGCAGTGAGTATCGGGCCACCTACCTTCGCTCTCCAGCCCGTATCGGTTGAGATAACCTCTTTGCCGCCGTTTACAACAGTTGCAATGAACGAGGGAGGATTGTCGCCGTAATACCCGCCGGAAATTCTTCCGCTGTACCAGCCGGGCGCGACAATGGCGAGAATTCTGTTGCTGCCCTTTACGAGAAGGTCTGATATTTTAATGCCGGTGTAAAGAGCTCTTGTATTATAAGCCGACCAGCCCGGCTTCATTTCCTCATTACCGGCTCTTTTGCCGTTTATGTAAATATCAACACAGCCGAGAGCGGAAAAATATATCTTTGCGTTATCAATTTTTTTGATTTCAAAATCCGCCGCAAACATCGGCAGACCGGATTGTGGAAATAAATCGGTGTGCTGATAAAGAGGAGACCTTCTGGCACTCCAAACAGATGACGATGAAGAAAAATAAGGCTCATAATCCGTGGTGATGCACACGGCGTTTTTTGAAAGTGAGTTCATGCTGTTTCCTCCTTATTCTTTAAGCGCTTCTAGTATTACATGAGCAGTTCTTTCGGTTGACTTGCCGTCAATTTCATTGAAAAATTTGTTTCTGAAGGGTTCAATCTTTTCACGCTCAAAATCGGAATTGATTATTGCTTTTTCAAGCTCCTGCTGATTGAACACTATCTTGCCCGGGACAAAGGTTTCAAAATCGCAGTAAAAGTCTCTCTCGGATATATACTGGTAAAGGTCATAGGCATAAAACAGCATGGGAATGTTGAGAAGAGACGCCTCAAAAACCGTGCTTGAATAATCGGTTATAAGCAAGTCGGTAACAAACAGCAGGTCGTTTATTTCATCCTCGAGCGAGAGGTCGATAACCTTCTGCTCATATCCGCTTTCTATCCTGAACTTCTCGGTGCAGAAAGGATGCAGCTTGATTATAACTGCGTAATCGTCCCCGACGGCGTCTGAAAACCTGCACGGGTCAAAAACGTTCGTCGGATAGAATGCGCTCTTCTGACCGGAGCCCCTGAAGGTCGGGGCAAACATAATGATTTTTTTGTCTTTAAGAAACGGGTATTTTGCGTAGAAGCTGTCGGTTGCGTTCTTTCTGTACTCTTCACTGAAAAAAATGTCAGTTCTCGGGATGCCGGTGGCAAGCACCTTTCTGTCGCTGATTCCGAAGCCTTCGGCATAGTATTTTCTAATACTTCCGGAGCTGACGATGGTGTAATCATACATCCTGTGATTCGGGAAAGTCTGCCTGGGACCGCCGATTTTGCCGACACGGCTGAATCCGAAGGTTTTGAAAGCTCCGCAGGCGTGCCACAGCTGGAACAAAGTGACATCATCGCGCTTCTCAACGGTATTCAGCAGGCTGAAATAATCATCAACTATCACAACCTTGCTCGTGGCGTAAAGCTTATAAAACTCCTTCTTTTCTTTCCTCGGTGAAAACTGGTCAATTTCATTCACCATAAGGAAACGGAAATCTATGTCGTCCCTGTCTTTTATCAGGTCATAAACATACTTCTCGTTACCTCCGAGCTCGTCGCGCCTGCCGGAGATAAACGAAATTCTGTTTTTAACCACCGGCTTTTTGCAAAGGCGTCTGTAGTATCTGTAAAGCAGCTGTTCCTTATATGTGATAAGCTTAGTGGCTATCGGCCGGCCCTTAAAGGCGTACTTGAGATAGCTTGCCATATTAGCCTTTATCTGCCCGTTGAGTTCAAAGATAAATCCCTTTCTGGGAATATATCTGCGTTTTGTGTTGAGACCGGCGGCGGCAAAAAAGCCGTCGGCAACAAAAAGGGGCAGCAGAAGAATCTCTCCCGTGATAACCATAACAAAAAGAATAATCTGCGCAGCAGCCGTTAAAATCTTTTTGAAAATACTGCTTCGCTTTTCGGATATTTCGGTGTGAAGCGTAAGAGAACAGGATTGAGGATTTACCTCCCACGAATACTTTGTATCGTGGCTTGCGAGCTTCTCCTCTTCATTCTCTTCGTAAGGGTCAGAGTAAACACAGGCACCGTCAAAAAGCCCGCCCGCAAGATAAGAGCCATCAAGCTCAGACGGATTTTTTGAAGCGACAGCGGCGGAAACATAAAAGGGAGCGTTTTCCGCGCAGTCATCACTGAAGCTTACTTCAAAACTGATTTTAATATCCTCGTCACTTTTTTTAGTGAATATGTATTCAATAAAATATGAATAGGAGAAAATGTGAATCATATCCCCTGCCGCCGTCCTTCTGAAAGAAGCCTTGGCAAGAACAGGCAGGCGTCTTGTCTCATCCCCTCTGCGGAATAAGATTCTCATTTTCGGATAAAGAGAACCCGAAGGGCAGATAACGGCAGTATCTATACGGATTTTATTATTGTCAATATTCACATCGTTAAGGAGTAACTTGAAATCTGTCACAGCAGATCCTCCCGTAATGATTGATTAAACGCTGAGCAGCCCTGCATCTACAAGATACTGACCGCCCGTGCAGTACTTTGCCTTATCGCTCGCAAGGAATACAACAAGGTTTGCTGCATCCTCCGGTTCTATCCAGGGAACGGGCTGAAGGTTGCCCGCGGAACGCTCGGCTATCTCCTGAGGAGTCATACCCTCCATTGCGGCAAGGCCGTCATTCATCGGGGTGTTCACTCCGGTGGGATGAATGCTTACCACTCTGATATTATATGGAGCGAGCTCAATTGCCCAGGATTTTGTAAGACCTGTCAGGCCCCACTTTGACGCGGCGTAATGCGAAAGACGGTTGCCGCCTCTCAAGCCCATAACGGAGGAATTGTTTATAATTACTCCGCTCTTTGCTTTTTTCATATAGGGCACTACTCTTCTTGTGACGTTGAAAGGCCCCTTAAGGTTAATATCTATCATCGCATTCCACTCCGCGTCGGTCATTGTGTCAACCTCGGCATATGCGCAGATACCGGCATTATTGAAAAGAATATCTATTTTGCCGAAAGCCTCTATTGCCGCGTTTACAGCCGCTGTGACATCATCATCACTGCGCACATCGCCGGAAGCGATAACAGCTCTTGAGCCGAGAGCTTCAACCTCTGCTTTGAGGCTTTTAAGCTCATCGCTCGTGCCGAATTCATAGGCGGGATATTCGATTTTTTTAGCTACATCAAAAGCAACTATATCGGCACCCTCTTTTGCGAGAGCGAGCGCTGTGGCTCTGCCCTGACCGTGCGCGGCGCCCGTAATAAAAGCAACTTTTCCGCTGAATTCACCCATTTCAGTTTTCCTCCCCTGTCAAGGTTTCGTTTTTGCTCCTGTATCCGTAAAGTTCCTCATCAAGGGGAACTCTCGCTACCGTGTTGAAAAGATTGGTCGCGTACATAATGCCCGCAAAGGCTATGAGCTGCACAAGAATCTTATCGCTGTATTTTTCCCTGAGCTTGTCATAAATCTCCTGAGGTATATTGTGCGGGTCTTTGGTGATGGCAACTCCGAAATCAATAAGGAGCTGCTCGGTTTCATTCAACTGAAGGTTTTCGGGATCTTCGCCGTTATCAACAAGAATCTTTGTGAAGAAAAGCCCGCAGATAAGGCAATCGTTGCCCGTGGAGATAGCATATGAAAAAATCTGAAGCGCTCTGTTGCCGAAAACAGGGCAAAGCTCATCATAAAGAGTGTACCAGTCCATATAGGTCCTGAATGACTGTACATCGTGAAGCAGGGTACGCTTCATGTTTGTGATGCGGCCGTGCTTCTGAATCTGGTCATCATATTCTCTTTTAACCTCATCGGATGATGATTCATACTCAGTCATGGGTATAAGAGGCTTGCGTAAAACGTACTTCATTGTTTTATCTCCTTAAATAACATATTTTGCCATAAGGCCGAAAAGCATCTGGGCAAGAAAGTAGGTGCCGAGATTGATGCTTCTTACGGTCATATTATTGAATCGCTCTTTTTCGAAAAACTCAAGAAGAAGCGATGAATCCGAAATAATGAACAGAGCCGGCGCGGCAATGAGAAGCGTTTTTGCCGCAGGGTTTCCGGGGCAGCCCTTAAACGCGAGGCACAGCCCCATCGCAAACATACAGGAGATGGCAGCGGCATAAATGCCTATGGGGATAATGGCCTTGCCTGTTTTTACACGCAAAATGAATATCAGGGCAAAGACAAAAATCAGTCCGCCCGCTGCTCCGAGAGCGAAAACAAGCGGAGAAAAGACATTTCTCGCTTTGATTTCACCGGCGAAAGCAACCATATACAATATGTGCCCGGCGAGGAAAAACACACCGCCAAGCAAAATAAAAAACGCGGATTTCTTTCTGTCGTTTTTATCTTTTATAAAAGGGTCAAAGGTCAGAAAAATGTCGCCTGCGAGCCCGAGAGCGAGCGCTGTGACGATAAGGGCGGAAAAAGCCCTGCCCCAAGATGAGCAGGCGGAAAAAATGCCGTTTGCCAGAAACACCGAAGAAGCTGCCATTTTGAAGGCAAATCCTTTTTTTGTAGCCTGCGGATAACCGGCCTTTATAAACAGGACGGCAAAAACAGCCTCAAAAATAAACAGCAGAATATATATCACAATTATCCCCTCTTCTCTCCGTTTATATTTTGAAACATTTATCTATTTTTGTCAAGAATATTATAAAGTTTATTTATATAATTGCGTCCCGGCCTGAGACGTTCCCGCAAGTATCTCACCGGGCGTAATTTTTTACTTGATTACGGTGAAATACTGTGATATAATCTCCGAGGAAAAAATAATATGTTCGTATGAAGCATGCAGAAAAGTACTGCTTGACTGTTTGCTGACGAACTCCGGAGAATTCCGACAAGATCGGATGCCGAAGGGGCAAAGGAGCGGCGCTCTCTAATCTCTCAGGCAAAAGGACGGAGGTATTGAGAAATCATCATGTATTCTTGAAGTCAGCAAGCGATTGCCGGCTTTTTTTGTTTTTACGCCTTATACGGGCAGAAGGAGAAGCCATGTTTGAAAACATTTTATCAGTAATTGAAAAAGTGAATAATGCAGTCAACGGCATAGTATGGGGCTGGCCTGTTATTATTCTTATTCTCGGCACAGGCATCATTCTCACCGTAAGAACAAAAGTTCTTCAGATTACTCATTTCCGCGAGTCTCTCGCCACAACCATCATACCCACGCTCAAAGGGCTCGGAAAGAAAAAAGAAAAAGACAGCAGAGTAAACTCCGTTTCGCAGTTTGAAGCATTCTCAACAGCCATTTCAGGCACCGTCGGCACAGGCAACATTGTTGGCGTTGTTTCCGCCATACTCACCGGCGGCCCCGGCGCAGTTTTCTGGATGTGGGTCTCTGCTTTTTTCGGTATGGTTACAAACTACGCGGAAAATGTGCTCGGACTCTACTTCAGAAAAAAAGATAAAAACGGCAATCTCTCCGGCGGTGCATTTTACTACATCGCATACGGCCTTAAATGGAAATGGCTCGGCTACGTTGCCGCAGTATTCTGTATGCTGGCGGCCGTAGGTATGAGCGGAGTGCAGACAAACAAAATATCCGGCACACTTTCCGAGGCGTTTTCACGCGCTACATCCTCACAGAATACAGCAACAGTCAAGTTCATAGTAGGTATTATAGTTGCCGTGATGACAGCAGTCGTAATAATCGGCGGCATTAAGCGAATAGGCAAGGTTGCTTCAATGCTTGTGCCTTTTATGTCGCTGCTCTTTATCATTATGTCAATTATCGCAATAGTTATCCATTTCAAAAATATTCCTTCCGCCCTATCGCTCATTTTCACCAAAGCTTTCAACTTCAAATCCGCAGGCGGCGGTATTCTCGGCTACGGCTTTTCGCAGGTAATCAGAAAAGGTATGGCAAGAGGCGTTTTCTCAAACGAAGCGGGTCTGGGCTCCTCCGTTATTGCACACTCCGCTTCTGAAACAAGAGAGCCCGTCAAGCAGGGCCTGTGGGGCGTGTTTGAAGTGTTTTTCGACACTTTCATCATCTGCACTCTTACCGCTCTTATGTTCCTTACAAGCTTTGATCTGAAAGGCCTCTCCTCGGATCTTGAAGACAGCATAATGTCCATGAATATGTTTTCAAACACTTTCGGCACCTTCGGCACGGCTGTGTTCTCCGTAATACTTCCGCTCTTTGCCTTCACCACGGTTATCGCCTGGTCATACTACGGCGAAAAGGCCACAGAATTTGTTTTCGGCTCACTTAAAGAAAGCAAACGCAGGTTTGCAGTCGCAGTATTCAAGGTGGTTTATGTGGTGCTGATCGCGGTTTCATCTCTTATAAAGAGCGACCTGATCTGGGCAGTGGACGATACATTCAACGGCCTTATGGCACTGCCGAACCTTATTTGTGTTATTGCGCTGAGCGGCCTTGTGGTAAAAATCACCTCCAACTATTTCGCCCGTAAAAAAGGAGAAAACGCAGAGCCGATGCTCTCTGCTTATCCGGAGCTTAACGATGAGTTTAAAGAAGATATTCAGACGGCCAATGAAGAAATGAAATAACAAAATAATAAAAGCAGCTCACAGAAGCAATTCCGTGAGCTGCTTAATTTATACAGCTGACTTTTGGGAGTTACTGATTTACCGGTATCTGCTCCCCGTCCATGTGCATTTTTTCCATAAGCGCGCGCTTTGACCTTGCTCTTTCAAGCTCAATGTACATACGCTCTCTTGTATCCTTGTCTATGTTGTAGAAGAGCATGGGAAGAAGGGCAAGGAAATCAAATATAAGATGCGGACCGAACGCTATAAGGAATAGCCTCCATTTGGTTTCCTGAGTCTGAATGGCAGTTTCGCCTATTTCATATTTTGCCCAGTCCTGAAGCAGATGCGCGTTCACTATTCTGAGAATTGCGTCTTTCACTTTTATGAAGTAGCCCTTCATAAGATTGATTGTAGCTTCAACCCTGAAGCCATTCTTCCATTCGCAGTAGTCAAGCACCTCGTAATCTATTTCCTTGGCGACTATGCCTTTGGTGGCATAGAAAACCATCTCAAGCAAATTACCCATTCCGAAAGCAATTGACATGGGCAGCTTTTTCTGGTAGAAACCGTTTTTCTCGCCGCCTATAAGACCCGTAAAGAAGAAGAGCGCTTCGCTGATGAAAATTGAGCCGCTTGAAAAATACCAGAGCATTTTGGTTGAAAAGCGTTCTCTGAATTTCGGCGCAAACGCATATGAAGCGTATGACACCGGCATTCCCGGGATGCCCGCTACAACAGGCAGCATATTGAATCTGAGCACATCATTGTAATATAAATCCTCGCCCGAGCCGATATCTATGCCGCCTATAAGACCGGTGAGGGTGTAAATAAGCAGAGGTCTGTTGCGGAAAACCGAAAGTATGCCCTTGACCGGATGAGGCGGTTTTTCGCTCTGAGGCACTCTCTCTTTGCTGACGATGAACCAGAACACCGTGGGAATAATCGTGATTATCCAGATTGTTGTCTTGAAAGCAATAAAGGTTTTGGTCAGGGATGCCTTGAGCTTGCCGTTGGCTATAAGGTCGTAAAGCAGACCGATCAGCTGAGACGGCAGCTTTGCAACAAGGTCTCCAACAAAGTTGGCGCTCACGAGCAGGCTCGTTCGTTCATTCGGGTTGGGAGTGAAAACATTTTCAATATATCCGCCGCCTCCGAAAAACGCGCCTATGGTTTCATTGAAATACTGAAGCACCATGTAAGCTATGAGTTTCTGCCCGGTACTCAGGCCGAAGTAAGCTGCAATAAGGGGCAAAAAGCAAGTATATATCCCGGAAAGAATGCTGGGAATGAGTGAAAGATACTGGAACGGCTTGAATTTGCCCCAGCGGGTACGCATATTGTCTATTATGGCAGCGGAGACAGGGTCATTTATCATATCATACACAGTCAGCGCGGCAGTTGCCTTTGCAAGACCTTTTGGCTCAACGCCGAAAATCTTGTAAAGCCATATATCCGCACCGACATCATACTGGGCGAGCCCGAGCTTGCCGAAAGCGCTGTATGCCACATAGGCTATTCTTTCTTTTGTGGTGCAGAACAGGCGGTTCATATAGGCCTGATTCATTTCAAGCTGCTCGGATTCCCTGAGTTTTTCATCAGCCATTATCATCCGCCTCCTTTATGTCTTCACCTGTCTTTTTTTCTGCGGCTTCATCTTTTTCGATTTCGGCTTCCTTCTCCTCCATAATTGCCTGAAGGCGCCGGTACTGCTCCTGCCGTATTTCTTCGGCAGTCATTGTCTTCTGCATTTCAAAATATTCCTCAATCGGTATTCCGCCCACAAAGCACTGCTTGTGATGAATGGGAATACCCTGCTTTATTACAGCAAAATCAATCACGGCGCAGAGCACCTGCAGAGCAAGATAAAGATAAATGCCGGCAGCAGGTGTGCCTGTGAAAACAGCGTCGGATTTATCGGCAATAAACACCGCAAGTGAACCGAAAGAAGCGAGCAGAGTAAGCGAGTTTATGATAACCGCTCTTGCTTTCGCGTGCTTTGAGCAGGCAAGCATAATAAGGAAGAAATGAATCAGCCACAAAACAACCGACAGCAAAAGCAGCCCGAGGCTGCAGGTAAATAATCTGTCGGAAGTCAAAAAACCGTCGCTGCCGATTACTTCCACACCGTTATAGACGGTAATCATTGAAACGCTGCCCTCAAAATCGGCAAACGAAGGATTCAGACTGCCTTTTACCATAGGAAGAAAGAGCGCGAACACCGGGATGAACGAAGTAACGATTCTTACAACGGCAAGCTTTGAGCCGATAAATGATGCCTTCAGGCGGTCAATTTTCTTCTGAAAGTGATAGTGCTGAACCTCGGCAATGTCAGCCTGCTGCATAAGGCGCTCCTGCAGGTCATAGACCACAATGTTTGCTCCGCAGTGCGGGCAATGCTGACGCCAGTCCCTGACTCTGAGATGAGCCCCGCATTTAGGGCAGTCCGCCATGTAAATCCCTCCTTATTTCAGTTATCTCATTTTATACTGTATTTCATAAAGGTTTTTATATAACCCGCCGTGCTCCATAAGCTCTGTATGGGTGCCTGTCTCTTCGATTCTGCCGCCGTTTATCACGGCTATTCTATCGGCGTTTCGTATTGTGGAGAGCCGGTGGGCAACGACTATGCAGGTTCTGCCCTCGCAAAGCTCATCGAGTGCCTGCTGAATATAAACCTCTGTGCTGCTGTCAAGAGCGCTTGTTGCCTCATCAAGAATAAGAATTGAAGGGTTTTTAAGAAAAACACGCGCGATTGATATGCGCTGCTTCTGCCCGCCGGAGAGACGAACTCCTCTCTCCCCTATCTCGGTGTCATATCCGTCCGGCAGCGACACGGCGAAGTCGTGAATATTTGCCCTTTTAGCCGCTTCAATCACAGCATCGTCATCGGCATCCTTGCAGCCGTATCTGATATTGTCTTTTATTGAGCCTGAAAAAAGGAAAACATCCTGCTGAACTATGCCTATATTTTTGCGAAGAGAATCCATTGTAATGCTTCTGATATCCCTGCCGTCAATGAGAATCTTGCCTGCGCCCTCGGGCAGCTTATAAAAATTCGGTATAAGATTGCATATGGTCGTCTTGCCCCCGCCCGACGGGCCGACAAGAGCGTATTTCTCACCGCTGTTTATTTTAAATGAAACATTGTCAAGTATCTCGCGGCTGTCTCTGACGGTATAGTGAAAAGTTATGTTTCTGAATTCAATATCACCGTTTATTTTTTCTATGTTCTCCGCCCCGGGAGCATCCCGCTCGGCGGGCTCATCCATAATCTCGGTAAAGCGCTGAAAACCCGTTACTCCGTTTTGCCACTGCTCAACAAATGATATCAGGGTCTGAACGGGAGAAATGAAAAGGTTTACTGCCACGATAAAAGCCGAATACTCGCCGAAATTGATTTTATTGTTATAGAGAAACAGGCCGCCGGCTATGAGAATAATCACATTGAACACATCGGTGATAAAGGATGTGGATGAGTGAAATCTGCCCATTGCTTTGTATGATTTTGCCGATGCCTCCACAAACTGTCCGTTGCCCTTTTCAAATTTTCTGAGTTCCTCGCCGGCGTTGGTATAAGCCTTGGTGACTCTCACGCCCGTAATGGAGCTCTCAAGCGATGCGTTGATAACCGCGTTGCTCTCCCTGCGCTCTTTAAACGCAGCTCTCATTCGTTTGCGGTAATAGTATGACACCCACGCAAGCACAGGCACACAGGCAAATATGATAAGTGTGAGAGCCGGGTTAAGCGAACAGAGATAGGAAAAGCTCAGCACTATCATTATGGAGCAGGTCAGCAGGTTTTCGGGCCCGTGATGAGCAAGTTCGCTCACCTCAAACAGGTCATTTGTCATGCGGGTCATAATTGAGCCTGTTTCATGATTATCGTAAAAGGCAAACGGAAGCTTTTCAAGGTGAGCAAAAAGCTCCCTTCTCATCTGCGCCTGCATATAAGTGCCTATCATATGCCCCTGATACTGCACAAAGTATCTCAGGTGCATTCTTATAAAATAGAGAACAAGCACCGTAACGCCCGAAATTATAATCAGGCGGAAATTTCTCTGAGGAATAAAAGTGTTGAGCATTCTGTTGGTTATCACGGGGTAAACCATCCCGAGCACCGAAATGGCAACCGACGCCGCCATATCCAGCGCAAAAAGCTTTTTGTGCGGCCCGTAATAAGAAATAAACCTTCTAATCATTTCTCTTCTGTTCTCCCGTAAGCGGTATCAGTCCCGCGCCATAAACTCTTTCATTTTATCAAGCAGTTCTTTCCCTCGGGCTGTGCCGCGATTGTAAACATCTTTAATCTTTTCAAGATCTCTTTCCGTTCTTCGTATGCCGAGCGGCGAAGGCGGTCTGATAATAAAGACCTTCCCCTCCTTCTCAAGTTCGCTCAGGCGCGCGACAGACTCATTATATTCGTTATGCCTGTCAAGCAGGCGGTGCTCAAAAGCGGGATATCTGCCGTAAGCCAGCTTCACGGGCAGCTCAGGCATAGGGCTTTTTCTGTAATCGCTATCCCTTGTCAGCACCACCACGAGCCTGTCATAGCCAAGCTCAAACATATGCTCAAAGGGAATACTGTCCGCCACGCCTCCGTCAAGATACGGCTTGCCGCCGAGCATAACGGGCGTGGAAACAAAAGGAAGGGATGACGAAGCCCTGAGCACCTCCATGCCGAAATCGAAATCGGTCACCTCAAAATACTCGGCTTCTCCTGTTTCAAGGTTTGTCACACAGGCGTAGTAAGGAGTGCCGGAAGCGCGGTAGGTTTCAAAATCAAACGGATAATACTTTACGGGCACCGTATAGTAAGCAAAGTCCTTATCCATCATATTGCCCGTTTTTATTAGATTGCTCAGACTCATATATCTTTTATCCCTGATAAACTGCAGATTGAAAGCGAGAGCTCTCCCCTTTTGCTTTGAAAGAAGATTTATGCCTATGACAGCTCCGGCTGATACGCCGATAACGCCGTCAAACTTTATATCATTTTCAATAAAAACATCTATTATGCCGGCGGAAAACATTCCCCTCATTGCTCCGCCCTCAAGCACAAGCCCGATTTTATTTCCGGAATTGCTCAAATAAACACCTCTTTTTTTCAAATAACAGTAAGCTCACGCGCGCAGCCGCTGTAACCGCTGCCGGTAACAAACTGAGTAAGGCTGTCTGTCAGATTGCTTTCGAAGCTGAAATGCAGATGACCCGTGAGCACAGCCTTGATAAGCGGCTCCGATTTTATATAGTCAATCATGCGCATCGTAGGCTCATCTGGGCGCTGCTGAACAGCTCTGAACTCACTGTAAGGCAACAGATGCTCCTCATCGCAGCCCACAAGGTAGGTGCATTCGCCGGGCAATAAACTCATGTGATAATCATAGAGTGACTGCTCAAAAATCGGGTCGTGAAACGCGAGTATAATCGGCAGACCCTTTTCAGCCTCTTTTTTCAGCCGGAAAAGCTGCCAATCGGCAAAGAGATAATAGCTGTTGTCTATGCCTACTATATTGACGCCGCCGACAACGCGGGAGTTGAAAAACATTGGCACGCCAAAGCCGTAACCCATCTGCATATAGCTGTTCATACGGTAGGCGTTATCCTCCCACGCTTCACCGACATACTGTGAATAATCGTGATTGCCGGCAATGAAAAATATTTTATCATTTTTCAGTATTTCACGCGCTTTTTCGACATTGGCGTGTGAAACAAAATCTATAAGGTCGCCTGTGTGCACAAGCAAATCGCAGTTTTTACCGGCATAGTCAATCTGCTCATAAAGATACTTTTCCCTCTCGGGGCCTGACATTCTTTTTGAAAGCTCGTGCTTACGCTCGTCATCGCGCTCATCGGCAAAGCCGAGATGTGTGTCGGTAACGTGAAGAAGTTTCACAGGCTTTTCAAGCCCGATCCGAATGGTTGATTTCTCTATCAGCACGGAATTACCGCCTTTCTTGAATAATGTATCAGAAAAACTTCCACCTTGAAAGAAGAAATCCCGGTATGACAACTATTATGAAAAATGCCCAGGAAACAAGAGTAAATGTTTTCACAAATTTTCTGCCGTTTCCGGGATATTCGCGCACATAAATACGGTAATTGATTACAGAGGCAAGCGAGCCGATGAGCGAGCAGAGCCCCGCTGTATCTGCGCCGTAAATAAGCCCTGAAAAATTCTCAGTAAAAGGATAAAGAACAATAGATGCCGGCACATTCGAAATAATCTGGCTGAGGCCTATTGCCCACCAGTATTCCCTGCCTGCTACGCGCAAGGTGAGAAATGCAGATATTTTTTCGTTGCCTGCTATTGATGATGAAAAGACAAAGAAACAGAGGAATGTGACAATGAGCACATAGTCAACTCTGAGAAAAATTTTGCGGTCAGCAATAAACACAGCCGCAATAACGGCAATCAGCGCAGCCCACCAGAGCCCGGTGCGCGTGATAATCACTGTCATCACAAGCACAAAGAGAGCTGTATAAGTAATCCTCTGCGGGCGTCTGTCCTGCTTCCAGGAGGGGCTTTCGTGAGTAAAAATAATCCTTTCGCGTATATTTCTGCGATAAAGCACGAGCACAAAAGCCACAAGCAAAACAGCGCTCATAACCGAAAGAGGCAGCATATGAAGCATGAAATGAAGGAAGCCGATTTCCTTTGCCTGACCGTAAAGAAAGAGGTTTTGCGGCGAACCGAAGGGAGTAAGCAGAGAGCCCCTGATTGCGGCAATATTCTCCATTGATATAACAGGCAGAATATATTTTTCACGCTCACCGCTTTTGAAAAGCAAAATAGTGAGTGGAACAAAAATAATAAGGGAAACATCGTTTGTAACAAACATTGAAGTGAAGAAAACTCCGAAAATAAGGAAAAGCGAGAGAGCTGTTACCGAGCTCAGCTTTGAACCGAGGTTTTCAAGAGGCCTCAGTACATTCTCCTTTTTAAAACCCTCAAGCACACAGAGCATCATAAGCAGAGTGCCCAGAGTCCTCCAGTCAATCCTGCTGAAAAAATCGGCACCCGGAGGTGTAATTATAAGGCCGGCGATTGCCGCAAGAAGCGACACGCTGAGCATAATATCCTTTTTAAGAAAAACAAATAATTTTTTCATCAATAATTCTTCCGGATATGATTATTCCCGGTGATTTATTCAAAGAATACCGGTGTTTCCCTGTATTTACCGGACGGCCGGTAAGTAAAAAGATTAAAGTGTATAACATAGAGTATTTACTAAAGCCGTCATCTCCGATGACGCATTACCCATTAAGAGTAAGATTCTCTGTGCCCCGCATATAAGGCTGCTTCAGTTGCCTTTCGCTATTTTGCCTATCGCGTGCGCGAGAGAGGTGAGAAGCTTCATAAAGAAATACCAGATGCGGGCGCAAAGGGTGTTTTTGACTTTTACGGTGATTAAATCGCTCTCGGTGATTACATTGCCGTCTTTGTCGAGCACCTTCGCCTGTACCGTGTAGCTCTCCGTGGGCTCTTTCACCTTGTATGTCGTGCCTTCGCCCTTATCCTCGCCGTTTATGAAGATATGTACGCTCGCTCCTTCGGGCAAATATTCCGCGCTGAATGTATACTGCTGTGTCTGCTTGTAGCCGAGCTTCACGCTGTCGCCGTAAGCTGCGCAGTCAACAGCCGTTACGCCCGCGAGAGTATAGACAGGCGATACGGTTATTCCGCCGGGAACAAGTTCGTATTCAGTCCACGCGCCGTTGTAGTTCTCCTTTTCGGGCACTGCGGGCTCCTCGATGCTCTCTGTTTCAACGGTATAGGGTATTTCGTCAATTGTGTTGCCGTTTTCGTCAACGAAGGTCGCAATGTACTCTATCGGAACGAGCACGGCCGTGAATGTGAGGTCATTTGCCGGCATCGTTTCGGGGATTTCGGCATCCCAGCCTTCAAAGCTGTAATAATCCTTTGAAGGTATGCGCGGCTTTGCCACCGAATTGCCGTATGCTATGTTGAATTCGGCGAGAACCGAGCCGTCAAAGTAATATGTGGCGGTGTACTCTATTGGCTTGTATATAGCGTTTATTGTTATGTTGCCCGCGCCGAGGGAATAGCTCTCCCAAGAGCCGGTGTGCCCCTCTTTCTTCGGCACTTCGGGCAACTGAATTGATTTCTGACCGTAGGTGAACGGTATCTTCTCATACTCCGCGCCGTCAACAAGAAGGGTTGCGGTGTATTTTTCTGCTTTGTATGTTACGGTAACGGTCTTGCCGCCGATGTCCTCATCACCCATTGTGCCTTCCACAACAGGTTTATCGGGGGCATAGCCCGTGATTTCGGGCGACTCTATTCTGTAGCCGGACAAAACTTCAAACTCGCCGCTGTACGGCTCATGGGCCTCGCCGCCCTGCTCATAGACATAGTTTACCGTGAGCGGGCAGCTGACGGATTTGACTGTCATTTTGCCCGGTACATAAGTGATATTGTAGTTGCCGTTTTCCTCAGTCAGATTATTGACGGTAGCGTTTGACGGGGTGATATCATAATCGCCGGTGCTTTGGCCCTGCCCGTCAAGAATGACGCTTGTCACCGTGTCGCCGTTCTTAAGGCCATCAGCAATTATCTTTCCGGCGATTATATCCGGCTCGGCGTAAACGGCGTCGCTCTCGCCCTGAATCTGACCGTTATAGTTATATTCCTGATTCCGGGCGGTGATTGTCAGCGGAGCTTTGGCAACAGTGACCGAGGTCACGGCGTCTGCCGAATTAAAATTCTCATCACCGTTGTAAGTCACTTTTATTTCATGAGTGCCCGCGCCGAGAACACCCGCATTGAATGTGACGGTGTTTGTGCCGGTGGCAATCGAACCATACTCATTTCCGTCAATTATTAATGTAGAGCCTTTAGCGCTGTGAGCTCCGTTCAGATTTTCTTCGGTCATTGTCGCGTCTTCGTCAACCGTTGCGGTGATTGTAACAGTGTCACCGTAAACGGGGTTTTCGGGCGAGACGGTAATGTGAACATCTGTCTGCGCTTTGCCGACAGTGAAAGGCTTTTCCTCCGAAGTGCCGACATATTTGTCATCTCCGGGGTATTCAACCTTAACGGTGAGGCTACCCGCCCCAAAGCTGCCAATATCGCACACCGCTTTGCCGTCTTTAACCGGCGCGACAAATTGTTTTCCGTCAACGGTCAGGTAAACCGTTCCCGTCGCGTCTTCGGGCAAGGTTGCGGTTATTGTAACAGCGTTATTGTAAATCGGATTATCGGGTTCAACCGTAATTTGCATTTCTGCCTGCTTCTTGCCGACGGTTAACGGTTTTTCCTCCGAAGCTTCGATATAGTTGTCATCTCCGGTGTATTCCGCCTTAACGGTGTAGCTGCCCTCCTCAAAGCTGCCGATTTCGAATCTTGCGAAGCCGTCTTCAACCTCCTTGGTATATTGATTTCCTTTAATGGTCAGGACAATATCTCCCGTCGCGCCGTCGTACACTTTCACCTTCGCCGTAATATCATCGCCGACAAGCGGCTCTTCGGGCGAAAACTCTATTTTCACTTCCGTCCTGTATTTGGGAAAAACAAGAGTTGCCTGGGTTGCTTCTTTATATTTGCTGTCGCCGCTGTAATGAAATTCGACAACATGTGTGCCCGGTGTTTCATCTACAGCTTCAATCACCGCAGCGCCGTTTTCAACCGGCGCGGTGTATTCGTTTCCGGCGACTTTCAGGGTAATTGTACCCGTCGCGTCTTCGGGCAGGGTCAGGGTTACCGTTGAGCCCTCGCCGGGAAGCGGGTTTTCGTCGCTGACCGAAACCGAAAGAATCGGACTTGCTTTTTCAAGCTTCGGCGGCCAGTTTTCAAGCGCGGGCTCGCTGTCATAGGCAAAACCCCTGAGGTGGGGATAGAAGCAGTGGTATTCACTGCTCTCATCGCTTATGTTTACCATTGTGAGCCAATCGGTACCGGCAAATCCCGCCATATTTGACAAAGCATCCGCGCCGGTCATCTCGGCGGTTGTGAGACCGGTGACGGTGGAAACATTATCGTTTCCGATTGCTTTCCAGTTATTGTCTTCACTTGCGCCGTCTATTATTACCGTGTTTCTGTCATAATAGCAATTCTGAACAGTGTTTCCATGATTAAATCCAGCCACGCCGCCGGTAAAGTGGCGGCCTTTAACATAGGTTGCTATTCCCGTTACGGTTACTGCGCCCGTGTTATAGCAGTTTGTGACTGTACCGAAATTAGATCCGACCACGCCGCCGGCTTCAATAATAGTTGCTGTTCCCGTTACGGTTACTGTGCCCGTGTTGAAGCAGTTTGTGACTGTGCCGTTATTACCTCCGACTATGCCGCCAGCATAAGAGTTTTCACCTATTGCTTCCACATCGCCCGTGTTATAGCAGTTTGAAACTGTGCCTTCGTTATATCCGACCACGCCGCCGGCTTCAAAGGAGCTCGAAACATCGCCCGTGTTATAGCAGTTTGAAACTGTGCCTTCATTAGCTCCGGCCACGCCGCCGACATAACAGATTCCGGTTATCTTTCCGCCTTCAAGGCCGACATTTTTTACAGTGCCTTTGGTAGTTACGCCGCCTTCTGTTTTGCTCCCGACACAGCCGAAAAGACCGGCGTAATCACCGCTGTAATTATCGGGTGTGGTAAGTCCGTTAATGACATGACCGTCGCCGTCGAATGTGCCGATGTATTTAATACTTTCGCTGCCGATGGGAGTCCAGTCGGCCGCGTATTCCGTTTCGCCGTCATATTTGCAGACAATATCTTTTGCAAGAATGCCCTTGAGAGTTGCGCTGCCGCTGTTTACCTCGGCCGCGAACGCTTTGAGCTGAGCATAGTCTGAAATCTCGCGCACATTTTCCTGCGCCTTGCGGGCGGGCCAGTCGGTTTTGCGGATTTTCTCCGCGGGCAGCTGGCTGCCCTGCGCGTCAGTGTCAAAGCCGGCAAGGTGGGGATAATAAGAATAAAAATCATCAGCCGGTTTTACAAGCCAGACATCCGATGAAAAGCCGGGCATGTTTGTTACTTTGTCCGAGGTATATGTTCCCGCGGTCATCTCCGCTGTTGTGAGGCCTGTGACCGTGTCAAGAGTACCAGTGCCTACAGCTTTCCAGTTGTTTGATTCAGAAGCGCCTGTAATAACGCAAGTGTTTCTGTCATAACAGCAGTTTGTGACTGTGCTGTTATTGTTTCCGACCACGCCGCCGACAAAATCATTGCCGGAAACATCGCCCGTGTTATAGCAGTTTTCAACCGAACTGTTATAAATATTAGATCCGACCACGCCGCCGACAAAATTATTGCCGGAAACATCGCCTGTGTTGTAGCAGTTTGCAACTGTGCCGCCGGGATTATCTCCGATCACGCCGCCGACCATATTATTGCCGGAAACATCGCCCGTGTTATAGCAGTTTGCAACTGTGCCGCTGTAATTATCTCCAACCACGCCGCCGACAAAATCATTGCCGGAAACATCGCCCGTGTTATAGCAGTTTGTTACTGTTCCGCCATTTTCCCCGGCCACGCCGCCAGTATAATCATTGCCTGTTACATCGCCCGTATAATAACAGCTTGTTATTGTGCCGCCATTTTCCCCGGCCACGCCGCCGACAAAGTCTTTACCTGTTATGCTTCCGCCCTCAAGACCGACATTTTTTACAATGCCTCCGACAGTTTCATCGCCGTCTTTTACGCCCTTGACATAGCCGAAAAGGCCGGCATAATCCTGATTTGAGTTGTTGAAGATGAGGCCGCTTATTCTGTGACCGTCACCGTCAAATATGCCGGTGTACCGGTTATTATAATTGCCTATGGGAGTCCAGGCGTTTAAGGCGTCATAGTCGGGATGGTTGGGGTCGCTCGCGCTCGCGTCAATATCAATCATCAGCTTTGCGCAGGCTGCCGAATTCTGAGCTATAACAGCATGTGTGCCGTTGACTATTGCAGCGAATTCCTTAAGCTCCGGATAGGTTGAAATCTGATAGGGGTCATCCGGCGTGCCTGATCCGGCAAGTCCGCCCCTGAGCCTGAGCACAAGGTGCAGGGTACTCTCTTTCTGAATATTGTAATACGCGAGAGTGCGGCCGTCCTCAAGCTGTTTGCCCGCAAAAATCAGCCTCTGCTGATCGGGCGGGATACCCTCTTTATCCTGAATCTTCGCTTTTACATTGTCAATCGAGTCACCGGGCTCAACCTCAAGCGTGACGGTTTTGCCCGTCAGAGTCTTGACAAAAATCTGCATTGCGCTTGCATTGACAGTAAACAATCCAAGAACCATAATGAAGCTCAGAAGAAGAGAAACGGTTTTTCGTGTGGCTTTCATAAGCAACCTCCTGAAGAATTATATTTAATAAAAATATAACTTTTGAAATCCCGAGCAAATAATATACGAACATATAATATAATTGAATATATTATAACACTATATATAGATAAATTTCAAGTAAAAACATACATATCTATTGTATTTCTATTGTATTTGAATCACTTTGATGCATTGCTGCCTCCTGCCCGCGTTTCAAAGCTCAGCGCTTCGTTACAAAGCCGAAACTTTTTAAGCGCGTGCGGCGGGCAACAGGCAGCTGACATACTTGACAAAACCATTATCTTTTGGTAAAATTCACGGGCAAACAAAATAACACGGAGAGTTGTCCGAGTGGTCGAAGGTGCAGCACTCGAAACCGTACTCCGTGTTGGTCGTTTGCTCGGCGTGAAATCCTTGATTTACAAGGGTTTCAAGATTCGAAT
>JAEELT010000047.1 GCA_016282855.1 Clostridiaceae bacterium
AGCCCTCTACATCCGGAAAAAACACTGTCTACGATTTCGGTAACTGAGTCCGGAATTTCTACGCTCTTAAGCCCGGTGCAGCCGCTGAACGCAAATGCACCTATCCGGGTTACAGAGTCGGGTATTTCTATGCTTTCAAGCCCTCTACATCCGGAAAAAACACTGTCTACGATTTCGGTAACTGAGTCCGGAATTTCTACGCTCTTAAGCCCGGTGCAGCCGCTGAACGCAAATGCACATATCCGGGTTACAGAGTCGGGTATTTCTATGCTCTCAATCATGTTGCAGTCGCAGAACGCAAAATCTCCTATTTCGGTAACGGATATTCCGTCAATTTCCGCAGGAATAACAACATTTGTGCCGGTTCCGTGGTATGCTGTTATACGAATACCGTCCTCTACGGTATCATAATCATATAAGGGTGTTTCCGCGTATGCGGTAAGCCCGAGCAATCCTGCCCCGGTTATAAAAGCGAGACCGATAACAAGTATAAGCAATTTCTTTATGTTTTTCATTATTATTCCTCCATAACTGCGTATAAGAAAACCTGAGTGATAATTCCATCAGATAAACCCGCCGAGTTCAGCGGCTGTTATCATCTGTATAATAGCGCCGGTTCGGCAGATAAGCGGACCCGCTCAGTCAGGGTATCTGACAGTTCTGCCGGTGAAAAGCTCAACGACAAAAACGCTTATGTCGGTGAACGCTTTTTCAAAAAACCCGAAGAAACGGATTTCCGCAAAGAGACCGCTGTCCTCTTTTTCCGCTTGAGATTTAACTTCTTTTGAATTCACAAAATCATACCAGCGCACAACGCGGGTTTTATATTTGTCACAGGCGCTTTCGTCCAGGTCGATTACCCTATATCCGTATTGTGTGGAGAAGGCATCGCCGTTGTATCTTGTGGAAAGAGAGTTGACAATGTCAATTCCTTTATATTTCACGCCGAAAGCGTTGGTATGATCGTGCCCCGTAAATATTGCGAGCACATCGCCCCTTTCGGCCATCGCAGCAAACTGACCGTGGTTATAATAACCCGGGCAGGGCATTTCATGAAACATTCCGTAGTTTTCCGCGTCTTTTGCAAAGCGGTAATACTCATCCTCAAAGTATATGCGTTTATAAGTGAACGCGCCTTTGATGTTTGTCTTTTCAAGAGCGTCATAGATTTCCGGCACTATTATATGCTGAAAAGCGAGTGAATAAATCTTTTTGCCGCTCTGCCTTTCTATTTCGGATGATTTTTCCCTGTACCACTCGACCTGATCCTCAGCTGTGTTTGCATAGTGGTTTTCGCTGTCATAATCACCTGAATCAAAAACCCAGAGGTTGAATTTCAGCTCGCCGGTATCCGAAGAATAAACAGGCACAAGATAGGTGCCGCAGCCGGTCAGCGCATCACCGTCATCTATTGAAACAGAGCATGAAAAACTGTTGAACAGCGCCATGACCTCCTCGCGGGTGTAAGCGCCGTTTTCCGAATCGTGGTTGCCGAAAGTGACGGCAACGGGAATGCCGCGGCTCTCAAACACCGACATAAGCTCGTCTGCGTATTTTTTTGTTTCTTCAAGAGTGTCCTGCGCGGCTATATCTCCGGTGAGCATAATCAGGTCGGGCTTTTCGGTGTCACAGGCAAGAGCAATCAGCCTCACGCTCTCCCGGGCGTTATCGGCAGACAGATGTGTATCTGTGATATGAAGAATTCTGAAGCTGCCGTCCTTGTTGAAATAGAGCGGCTTTGCCGTGAGAGCGTCATCCGCTCCGGCAAAAATCATCGTTCCCGAAATTATCACCGCGCACAGCGCGAGCGACAGAAGAATCCTGATTGTTTTTTTCATAAAAATCTCTCCTTTTTGATGATGCCCGGGCCTGGGTTTATCAGAGCGCGTCTTTGGGGCAGTTTTTTACGCATTCCATACACAGAATACACTCCGTGCCGTTTTTTCTTTTTCTTGAATTATCGGTCATATCCACATTCATAGGGCATACGCTCCTGCATCTGCCACAGTTTACGCACCGGTCTTTTTTGCATTTGATACGAATCGCCGAAAAGTAGCTTGCCGGCTTCAAGAAGACTGTTACCGGGCAAATATACTTGCAGAAGGCTCTGTTATCCCTGAAAAGAAAAGCAAGAGCGATACCCGCCGCGTAATAAGCGATATTGCCGGCGATAAAAGCCCAAAACATTATTTTTTCAATATCGGCGGCTTTTGCAAGAAACAGCGCAGATACAAAGATTATAGACAAAGCAAATGTAACATAGCGTATCCATCCGAGCTTCCTGCGGGGATTTTCCGGAACCTTGTAAGGAAGGAAATCAAGCACCATAGCCGTCCAGCAGGCATATCCGCACCAGCCGCGCCCGAAAATAAGAGGGCCGAATATCTTGGCAACCGCGTAGTGTATGGTCGCCGCTTCAAACACACCGGTGAAGAGAAAGTACCAGAATCCTTCAATCTGCATATTCTCCCTTCGCATAAGGCCGAGATAAACCAACATATACAAGCCCACAAGCAGCTGAACCACCCGCCTTGCGTGCTTGTTTCCGGCAATGTAAAGAAAAATACCGAGTGAAACGGAAAGCCCTATGTAGCTGAAATTAAAAAGATAAAAAATGTTATCCTTTGTTATCCACAAAGCAACGGCGACAGCTTCAAACACAGCCATAATGATAAGCGGATAAAAGAATTTACCGGGTTTCTTCATAGTTACCTCATTAAGTCACGGGCAGTCTGCTTTTATTCACCGGGCATACGGAGCAGCGGATAAAGCGCATTTTCCTGCCTGAGAACATTATAGTTTATGTCATTATCCCTGAGCTGCTTTGCGTTGTTCAGAAAATCTGCCCCGGCAGCTTCAGCTTCTCTTTGGGCGGGAATTCTTTGTCGAATTCCTCCACGTCGCAGTCTCTGACATAATACCCCTGCGGAGTCTGATAAACTCCCGTTATACCGTCAAGGTATCCCGGTATCAGTTCCTTGCACAGGAAGAACGAGTCATCCGCGTCCGCAGGCAAATCGTGGTAGCGGATGCCGAATTCACGCGCATAGGTAAAGCCGCATTTGCCGTAGAAACCGATGTTACCCTCAAAGAGAACAGCTCCGTAGCCGAGCTGAGACGCTTTCTCAAGCGAATAATCGAGCAGGGCTTTTCCGAAGCCCTTTCTCTTGAGCCCGGGAGCTATGCAGATAGGTCCCATAGTGAGCACGGGGATTATTCTGCCGTCATCCGCTTCGATAATTGTATTCATAAACATATTCTGCCCTATCAGTCTGCCGCCCGTTTCCATTACAAAATCCAGCTCTTTAACAAAGGCGGGATCGTCACGCAGCACATGAATCACATAGTGCTCGCTGCACCCCGGACGGTACACGTTCCAGAATGACTCCCTGATAAGGTTCTCAACTTCTCTGCGGTCTTCGGCTCTTTCCGAACGAATGGTAAAGCCATTTTTATTCATTGTTTTTCCTCCTGAAAATTGTTGACTGTCAACTGCCGTTACGGCGGGAGGTTTGGCTGATTGCCTGCAAACCTCCCGGTCAGCCCGCAATCTCCGGTGTGCCGTACTTTTTCAAACAGTACTCTCCTTAAGTGTTTTTTATAATCATGCCCGGGGGCCTGATTGCTTTGTCAGAATCCGGTACGCCTGTCAGCAGGCGTATCAGTTTTTATATTTTTTGCGCAGGAAAGGCAGCTTGCCCAGAAGGCGCTGTACTTTTTCTTCCTGAACCTCCGCTTTGGCGGCATCCTGCTCAAGCCGTTCATCAAAATGATAATAGAGAATATCGGCGCCGCAGTGTTTGCATTCGGTTCCGAAATAAAACGGCGAAAGACGCTTTTCGCATTTGGGACATTTTCTCATAATTATTCCTCCGCCGATTCCAATTCGGCAAGCAACTCTTCACGGCGCAGCGCAAGCTGTGCGCGGATACTTTCAAGACGCTTTCCCGTAAGGTTATACCAAAAGTAAGGGATAACACCGAGCGCATTAACAAGCTGTGGAATCAGCACATAAAACATCCAGATATAGAAATCTGTTTTTTCACCCTTTACGGAAACCTGCTGACCGCCGACCGTCTTGTATGACAGCCCTATTCTCGGCAGCACCGCTGTTGCGATTGAGGTGCTGACGGAGCTTGTCAGCTTGCCGAAAAATGACGAAACGGCAAACGATACACCCTCGTTGCGCTCCCCCGTTTCAAGCTCCATATAATCTATGGCGTCACCGATCATCTCGGTGGATATGATATTCTTTACCGTGTTCACTATGCTGATTACAATATTGAGCAGCATAAGCACAGGCACGGCTACCGCCTTGCTGGTGTAATGGCGGAACCCCGCGAAGAAACATACAATGCCGACTGCCGCTTTGGATATGAAATGGATAATCATTATCTGTTTGTTGTCAAATTTTCTTTTGATTGCCGGAATAAACGGATAGGTGCCGATTCCGACAGCGCCGCCGGGTATGTCAATAAGAAGCTTAAGGGAATTGAGCTTGAGAACCTCCGCAAAATAATAGGTGGTGAAAACATTGTAAAGACCGCCGGCGGACATAAGCATGTTGCTCAGCACAATAAGCACCAGGGGCTTGTTATGTATAAGCACTTTAAAGCCTTCTATAATGCTCGGCTGACGGGCGGACTGTACGATTCTCTCTTTTGTGAAAATCCCGGCAAGCGAAAAAAGCCCTCCTCCGAATACTGCCGAAATCACGCCGATGAGCAAAAAGACCGTTCTCAGGCTGATGTTCCATATTCCCTTTTCGGAGGCATCCATAAGCGAGAGCAAAAGTGTCTGCGCCGCTCCGGCAACAATGCCGCTGATAAAAGTTGAAAACGAAATCACCCTTGTCCTGTCACGCGCAAGGGGCGAAACAGCTGTGGTCATACCGTTGAAGGGAACATCGGCAAATGTAAAGCACAGCTCCCAAAGAATGTATGAAACATACATATAGGCGATTTTAACGCCTACAGAGTTTACGCCGCCGAGGAACGAAGGACCTCCGAAAAGCGTAACCGTAAGAACGGCGAATGGCAGAGGAGTTATTATCAGCCACGCGCGCAGTTTGCCGTAGCCGGTCCTTGTTTTGTCAATCAGGGAGCCTATCAGCGGATCGTTTATCGCGTCCCAAAGGCCCGAGAGCAGCATCATAAACGAAACCGAGCCCGCGGGCAGGCCGAATACCTTTGTGAAAAACAGCGACAGATATCCGCTCTGTGTAGGCGTTGTTACAAACGCCTTGCCTCCGGCGGCAAAGCCGTAGGCGAGCGCCTCGCCGTAACCGACATATCGCTTTTCTCCCTCCGGGTTCATACGCTTTCCTCCTCTGGCGCGCGTGCGCCGCAGTTTGCAAGCCGGCTCATTTAAGTCCCTTTACCGGCTGAAGGCCGCTTACTGAGCGGTGTATTTATTTAATAACAAATCACTTCATCCTCAACAGCTTTTATTGTATCATCAGAAACCTTAGACATATCAAGCAGATAAACTGTATTTAAGCGCGGATTAAATATTCCTAGCTTTGTTATATCATTAAAAACTGCTTGTCCGGAATGTTGTCCCATAATCCAGTACATAAGCAATTGTAGTGTATTCTTGTTTGTGGGTTTTGATTTTGAAACCTTATAATCCCATAAAGTATCTGCAGTGAGAAAATCCCCATCGCCACTATCAACTGTCGCGGTATAACCGCCATATGTGCCTTTTCTCGTTTTTAGCATTTTTTCATAAGCTTTTTTATCTGGTTTGCTTGGTTCAAAAGTGAACCCATCTTTTGTTATAGGCCCATACTTTTCAAAGAAAGTAACACTACGTTTTACGAGCGTTTGAATGTTTTCGACGGTTTCCATATCGGGATTTATCTCATTATATCCCTTAGCCATCATTGCATCAATAGGATTTCTAAACCAAATATCAAAGGAAACAAGCTTGCAGGCATTGATTACAGATTTTTCATCATATCCTTTTATTCCTTTAATGAGTTTTTCAGCTACACTCATCGATTTTTTAATTCCAAGTTTTTCAGCCATTTTTGCACCTTGTAATGATACTTTGAATGCTTCAATTACATCCGTACCCATTGTGAATCTTGTAAGATAATCAACTACCATTCCAATTATATTTCCATGCACATTTTCTTCTGCATTAAGAGTCATACCATCTTCAAGAATAATAGTATCAAACTCAGAAGGCTTAATGTATCCGTTTTTTGGTTGCTTGACTGCTCTAATTCTACCAGTTACACTTGCCACTGTTTTTATCACCTTTCTATTTTTTGCGTATATTTGTTTTTTAATTTGTTCTAATGATTGCTCTGACCCGAGTGATCAGTACTACCGTCTCCACATGATTTGTAAACGGGAACATATCTACCGGCGTTATCTTTTCGACCTTATAGCCGCCCTTTATGAGTATGCGCAGGTCGCGCGCCTGAGTCTCGGGGTTGCAGGATATATATACAACCCTGCCGGGCTTCATCTTTATAAGCGAGGAAAGGAACTTTCTGCTGCTGCCCGAGCGTGGCGGGTCCATAAACACCGCATCCGCCGTTTCGCCCGCTGCGGCCATCTGCTCCATAAAGTCACCCGCGTCGGCGCAGTAAAACCTGGCGTTTTTTATGTTGTTTCGCTTTGCGTTGGAAACAGCGTCTTTGACGGCATCGGGGTTAAGTTCCGCTCCGATAACCGTGCCGGCGTATTTTGCGGCGGCAAGGCCTATGGTGCCTATGCCGCAGTACGCGTCAATCACTACAGAGTCGGGGGTCAGCGAGGCGTATTCAACAGCCTTCGCATAGAGCTTTTCGCACTGAACGGGGTTTATCTGGTAAAATGATTTTGCCGATACAGCAAATTCAAGCCCGCAGAGAGTGTCAACTATATACCCCTTGCCGTAAAGGACCTCCTCCCTGTCGCCGAGCACAAGATTGGTGTCTTTTGCGTTGATATTCAGTATGAGCGTGGTTATCTCGGGGTGCATTTCAAGCAGTTTTGAAACAAATTTCTTTTTCATCGGAAATCTGCCGCTCGCCGCCACAAGCACAACCATAACCTCACCGCTCGAGAAACCTCTTTTAACGAGCACGTGTCTGAGCCAGCCGGTGCGTTTATCCTCATCGTAAACCCATATTCTGAAACCGGGCAGCATATTTCTGATATCGACTATTATCCTGTCGGCCGTTTCGTCCTCGGTCATACAGGAGTCAACATTAACTATGCGATGAGTGCCGCTCTGATAAACCCCCGATATGATTTTGCCCGCCCTCGTTCTGCCGAAGGCCGCCTGCACCTTGTTGCGGTAGTGCAGCGGGTTATCCATACCGATGATTCTGCCCGGCCTGCCGAATTCTCTGAGCAGTATCTCCACCCTCGCCTGCTTCCATTTAAGCTGGCGGGGGTAAGTCATATTCTGCAGCTGACAGCCGCCGCACTTTGAGGCCAGCGGGCAGGCATCCGGATTTGTTTTAAGATTTGATTTCTGTGACATGAGCGGTTCCTTATCAGAATATTTTAACCGTTTCGCCCTCTTTTGCCGGAGAGCCGATTACCGGCTGACCGAAGCGGTACAAAACGGGCTGAATGCGTATGCTCCTTGCGTTCCAGCCGGTGCCGGACTCAAGGTTTGCGTGATATACGATATAGTCCTCTCCTGCGCTTTTAACAAAACTGCAGTGACCGGGGCCGTAGGCAGTTTCGGTTTTGCTCAGCAGGGGCAGCGGGCTTTTTGCCCAGCCGCAGGCGCTGCCCGGCTCGCCCGTCAGGGTGAGAAGACCGATGCAGTAATCATCTGTCCAGCTGCCGCTCGCCGAATAGGCAAGGTAAACCTTTGAGTCTTTGTAAAGCACCGCCGGGCCCTCGTTTATCGGGGCGCCCTTCTTTTCCCAGGAATAAAAGGGGGATGAAATTTTCACACGCTCGCCGTCAATATGAAGCGCGTCGCTCATATGGGCAATATAGAGATTCTGCCCCGTGTCGGTGTCGCCCTCCCAGCCGGACCATATCATCCACAGCTCTCCGTTATGCTGCATAACGGTGCCGTCAATCGCCCATTTATCGGTGCTGTCGGCGATTTTGCCCTCCATAACGTAATCACCGCAGGGAGTGTCGCACGAAAGAACATACATACGGTGGTTTTCATTTTCACCGTCATCGGCGCACACATATATATACCATCTGCCTTCAATGCAATGAAGCTCCGGGGCCCAGTAATCGCGTGAAAAGCCGGTCCCTTCGGGGGCGGTATAAACCCTCCTGCCGGGGGCGTCAAAAAGTGAGACGAGAGAGTCGGAGCTTTTAACCCCTACGCCGTCGCCGTATGAGTAGCAATAGTAATATACACCGTTATGCTCATAAAACCAGGGGTCGCATCCGCCGCCCAGAGGCATTGCAATATCCGTGCCTTCACCTTCGGGCATA
>JAEELT010000048.1 GCA_016282855.1 Clostridiaceae bacterium
AAAAAAGCAGGCTTCCTTACCAGAGACCCCAGAATGAAGGAAAGAAAGAAATACGGTCTCAAAGGCGCCCGCCGTGCACCTCAGTTTTCAAAGAGATGAGCAAATGCCCTTCAGCCCCATTTCTCATGGGGCTGTTTTTTTGTTCCTGAACACGCCTGAAAACCCTTGAAAACATTGGAAAAAAGACGATTTTTTACGCTTAAAAATCGAGACCTCTCCGACGCACCTGAATACACGAGATTGCACGAGAATACACGCTTCGGGGTCTCAATTTCAAGCCCGTTTTCACGAACATAATGAAGTATTCCAAGGTCGTCAAGCGTCTTATCTGTTTCTGTTCTTCCCATACTAATTATACAGTTGACCCGTCCGTAAAACTGCTATGTTGCCAAAATACGTAAGAATTACTTTGCGCTATCCCGAAAGTTGAAAAAATCGCGTAAAATTCATTGATCCGTTATGTCGGAGAAATCACTTCCCTAAGCTTTCCCCTCATTCTTATTATACGGAAAAGTCGGAATTTTTGCCGTATATCCCGTTATTGACACATTTTGAATATCAACAAACGCAAATGCGTCAGATTTTACGCAAAATTGAATAGAAAACAAAAAACGCCCGCACCGGTTTTCCGGTGCAGGGTGACTGTGTAATAATCAGCAGCGGTTCCCGTTTGAGAGCCGCCGCTTTTTCTTTTATAATGTTCTTTTACTGCTGCGGACATATGCCAGCCTGTCCATATCGCCGTGCCTGATTTCGCGGTCAAGTGCGGAGATGATTTTTTCTTTGCGGCTGAGAAAGTCCGGACCTGTCAGATTTCCGCCCGAGACGGTGTGATGAGTAATAAAGTTACAGTCACAATTCAGATTCTCAACAAACAGTTTAAGCTCTTCAAGCATCTCTTTTTCCGAGAGAGGGTCAAACTCTCCGCGATTTGCTTCATCCAGAAGCGGAGTTCCGGGAAAAAGGACAAGCCCTCCCGTGCCGACAGTCATCGGCTTGCATTGATTGAAGATTTTTGCCGAATTTATCGCGTGATCCGCGCTGTGCTCACTGCCTGCCACGCCGTTGAGAAAGGTCATCCAGAAATCAATGCCCGCTTCACTCAGTTTGGCGCACTGCTCGAGAATGTCTTTTGACCTGTATCCTTTGTTTATGCGCTCCAGTGTCCAATCGTCTCCGCTCTCAATACCGAGTGAGATTTCGCGGATACCGAGTTCCTTCATTCTTTTGAGTTCGTCAACGGATTTATTGCATATATCGGTTACCCTTGTGGCGGCATATATATATTTGATATTCGGCAGATATTTATTTATCATCACGAGAATCGGCTCCAGTTTTTCGAAAGAGAGCGCAAGCGGATTCGCAGACAGCAGCTGTATGGTTTCGGCACCCGGAGCGACCTCGCGTATTTCTTTCAGATCCTCTTCTACCCACTCCGGCGGCTGCAGGCGGAAAGGAACATCTGCATACATCGTGCAGAATTTGCATTTATTATGAGTGCATCCCTGCGTAATCTGTAAAAGCGGGAATGTGGGCCAGTAGGGGTTTCTGTAAACGGTATCGGTAAAATGCATTTTTTCACCTCACAGTTCTTTTGCCATTTTTTCAATCGGCATACGGATATTATGCCAGGCATTGGGTTTTGAATTTTCCGCGGGATAACCCATAGCGAACATCATAACCGGTATGATATTCTCCGGCAGCCCGAAGACTTCGGAAACCGTTTGAGCATCGAAACCGCGAAGCCAGACGTTGTGAACACCGAGCTCCTCCGCCTCATACATCATGGTTGTTGCGGCAATGCTCGCATCCTGCTCGCCGGAATTGTAGTTTCTGAACATACGGTCATGAGGAGCTTTCCAGACAGTGTTCAGATCATAGCAGACGAGCATCATCAACGGGGCATTGTAATGGAAAGGCGTCACCGTCTTTGCCTTTGCAAGCGCTTCGGGACTGCGCAGAACATAAAACCTTTGCGGCTGATAATTGCATGCTGTGGGCACAATTCTGCCCGCCTCAAGTATTCTGTCAATCTTTTCTTTTTCAACCGGGCGCGGGTCAAATCTGCGCTCGGAATATCTGTTTTTCGCAAGTTCAAGAAAATCCATATTTTCCTCCTTATTTCGCAAACGGCTCACCGAGCTCACGAACTATCTCCTCACAGGAATCAATTGATTTGATAAGTCCCGAAAGGTTGCTGACCGTATTGACTCCGGCGTCTGGATCGCCTTTGAGCATTCCGTAGTAAAAGCTGCCCGAGGGAGGATTCATATCGCCGTTTTTATTTGCCTCAAGGCCTTCCCTGCCGTATTTATGAGGTGTGGTTCTCCATTTTGAGTAGCCGTTTGACTGTGTAAAAACTATAAAATCATCAGGATGCGTATCCATAATGTCCTTTTTGGTAGCGTCTGCTGCGCGGCATTCTTTTGAAAGAATGAACCTTGTGCCCACAAAAACTCCCTGAGCGCCCACAATCCGAGCGGCCTTCGCAAGCTTTTCATTCACGATTCCGCCTGCTGCGAGAACGGGAATATTCACATTTTCGGAAAGCAGTGCGGTGATTGCCGTAGTTCCGGTTGACAGACCGGGCATGCATCCGCCTTCGTCGCAGCCTGTTGCCACAATGATATCGGCTCCGGCTTCCTCAGCAAGCTTTGCGCCCCTGATTGTGGGATTGGCTTCCCTCATGATAACCTTGAAGCCGTCCTTTTTCCAAGCGCGTATCTCGTCGGGAGAAACGTTACCGGCAACAACAAGAATCATTACTCCTTCTTCCTTCGCGAGCTTTATCATCGCTTTGCTGAAACCGTAGGGATCGCCTGCCTCGGGAAAAACATTGATGCCGAAGGGCTTGTCGGTAAGCGCTTTTGTGTTTCTTATCGCCTTACGCATCTCCTCAACCGATTCATCAATACCTCTGACGATTTCGGTTGAATCCGCGCTTGTGCCGAGAACTCCGAGACCGCCTGCGTTTGATACGGCTGCCACGAGCTCCGAAGAGGTTATCCATGCCATAGGTCCCTGAATTACCGGGTATTTAATGCCGAGAATTTCACATACTTTGTTCATAACGATGTCTCCTTTGTTTTGATTTCACCCATATTGTAACCGAAAGAATTGACAAATTCAATTTACATAAGTATAATTATGTAAAGGAATCTTACATAATTGATATTCTGTAAAAAGGAGCACAAAATGGCTGAGATAACAAAGCTTTGGATTGCGGATAAAATGCGTGAACTTATGAAGCATAATTCTATAGAAAAAATCCGTGTGACCGAGATTTGCAAAGCGGCGGAAATAGAGCGCCCCACTTTTTATTACCATTTCAGAGATAAATACGACCTTGTCGCCTGGATGTTTTATCATTCGGCTTATGATACGGATATTGTTTCTGTTGAATCAGCCGCGGAAAGCATGAATAAAATGAAAAGCGACATCATTTTTTACAGGCGCGCCTATGAGGATTCTTCTCAGAACGCTCTTTGGCATTATATGCTTGAATACTTTGTTTCAAGATACTCTCATCTTGCAAAGGAAAAGCTGGGAAGCGAAGTTCTCGACACTCAGCTTGCCTACAGTATCCGTTTTTATTGTATGGGCGCAGTCGGTATGACGCGCGAGTGGGTACTTGAGGATAACATAACCTCAGCGGAAACGGTAGTGCGGATGATGTTCAATTCCATGCCGGAAAGTCTGAAACAAATATTTTTTACAGAGTAAGGCGGCAGAATTGTTCAGAGCTTATCAGGCGGTGTATTTTGCCACTTGCCTTTCGGCTATAAATATGGTATATTAACTGCAATAAATAAACTGCCACCGGGTAGTGAATGTTGACAGCATTCGTTTTCACATCGTTAGGTCTTTGAAGATGTGAACGCGGGTGCTTATTTTTTTGAGGAACGATTATGAAAACAGCAAAAAGAATACCTTCAGGAGAAGCCCGTATTTTTCAGTCGCATACGCGGCAAACGATATTGTGCTGATTGTATTGTGGGTTCTCGCGAGTATGATAAATACAAAGTATATATCCGTGACCGTCTGCTTCACTGCTTTTCTGATTAATGATATTTACAGCTTCATCAGCTGGAAAAGAATGGAGAAGAGGCAAAGATAAAAAGTTTACCGTTCTGACCGATAATGCAGAATACATATTTAATTCTCTGTATAAATGTGATATAATCAAATCAACAAATCTTGCTAATGAAAAAGTCAAGAGAAAAATAATTTTTTTTGCTTTAAGAAAGCAAAAAAAAGAGTATAGAAACAAAACCCACATGGTTGTGGATTTGAAAAAAGTTATGTATAATGAGATTCGGATT
>JAEELT010000007.1 GCA_016282855.1 Clostridiaceae bacterium
AAAATATCGGAGGCTACCCCGTGGATTTCGTAAAGAAATTCTGCGGGGTTTCTTTTTCCGAAGCTGTTGAAATCTTACTTAAATCGAAAGGATATATATCAATGAATAATGAAACAGCCGCCGTTAAAACCGGCGGCAAAACAATCGCCCCGGCTTCACCGCCTGAATATGCCGAAATAGAGGATATTCCTTTTGACGAAGCCGAAATCAAAAAAGAGGAGAACAAATTCGTTCTCCCCGAAAAGGCACAGGACAGTAAGGCAGTTACCGATTACCTTGTGAATGTAAGAGGCATAGACGCTTTTACGGTCGATGTATTTAAAAAATGCGGATATGTATATGAGGATGCAGAACATCACAACTGCGTATTTGTTGGATTCGACAGTAAATTCAAGCCGAGATATGCCCACAGAAGAAGCACCGAGGGCAGAATAAGGTTGGATGTGGCTAATTCCGATAAAAGCTATGGATTCAATACAAGGAAGATTGATGACGACAAGCTCTTTGTATTTGAAGCACCGATTGACCTGATGTCATTTATAAGTCTTTATTACGGAAAAAAAGCCTACCCTAACTGCGTAGCACTCGGCGGCGTTATGCCAAATGCTATGCTTCGCTTTCTGAAAGATAATCCGCAGATAACCAAAGTCTGCCTTTGCCTCGATAATGACAAAGCCGGAAATGATGCAAGTGATAAGATTGCCGAAATGATTAAGGATAATTATTCGGTTGTAAGAGTGATTCCCGGGAAAAAGGACTGGAATGATGTTCTTACAGAACACAATTCAAATCCCGATTTTGATATCAAACCGCTTAAGGTAACAATCAGCCGTAAAGAGCCGGTTAAGATGATAACAATGTCGGATATTGAAACCGAGGAGGTCAAATTCCTTTGGCCGAATTACATTCCTTTCGGAAAATACTCGCTTCTTGAAGGTGACTCCGGTCTCGGAAAAACAACAATTGCCATGCAGATTATTGCCGCCTGCACAACAGGAACTCCGCTGCCGGAAATGGATAAACCAAATCCTCCGTTCAACTGCATATATCAGACTGCCGAAGACGGACTTGCCGACACAATAAGACCCAGACTTGAAAAAGCGGGTGCTGATTTATCAAGAGTGTTTGTAATCGATGACAGCGACAACCCTCTGACACTTGATGATGAGAGAATCGGCAGAGCAATCAGAGAGAATAATGTAAAGCTTTTTGTTATTGACCCGATACAGGCGTATCTCGGCGCAGATAAGGATATGAACCGCGCCAACGAAGTTAGACCGGTTCTTTCAAAGCTCGGAAAGATCGCCGAAGAAACGGGCTGTGCCATTCTGCTGATAGGACATCTTAATAAGAACAACTCTGCTTCTGCCAGTCAGCGCGGACTCGGCTCAATTGATATTATTGCCGCCGCAAGAAGCGTTCTGCTTGTGGGTGCTCAGAAAGATGACTATAACTGCAGAGCGCTCTGCCATATCAAATCATCGCTTTCGCCCGCTTCACCTTCGCTTTCCTTTACTCTGGGAACAGAAGAAGGGTTCAAATGGAACGGTGTATGTGACATCACTCCCGATGACCTTGCAACCGGTAAGGAAATCAAGACGGAGACTAAAAAACAAAAAGCAAAGAACCTTATCCTCCGATTTCTCAGTGATGTTGATGAAATGGAAAGCGAAAAGCTGAAATCGCAGGTCACTTCATACAACATCGGCGAGAGAACATACTACGACGCCTATTCGCAGTTAAACAAGGAAGGTAAGATTCTTTACTTCAAGGATAAAGACAAATGGTTTGTCAGCCTCAATGTGCCTGGACTCACAGATGAGGAAAAAACAGAATTTGTCAGGGAATAATATAAGGAGTTAAAACTATGATAGTTAAAAAAATAGAATTGTCAAAGCTGCATCCGTATGAAGGCAATCCTTTCAGAGTAACGGATGACGATCAAATGGAAATGCTGGTTGACAGCATCAAAGCCAAAGGAATAATCGAGCCGCTGATTGTCCGTCCCGACGGCAGCGGAGAGTACGAAATCATTTCGGGGCACAGAAGATTTCACGCCTGCAAAAAGCTCGGCCTGAAAATGATCCCGTGCTATATTTCGGAGATGAGCCGTGAAGACGCGATTGTGGTTCTCGTTGACAGCAACCTCTACCGTGACGGTCTTCTGCCAAGTGAAAAGGCATTTGCCTACAAAATGAAATGGGATGCTGTCAAACACCAGGGAAAACGGACAGATTTAACTTCGCGACATGTTGTCGGGAAGTTGGAAAAATCGTCAGGAACGCTTCAGACAAGAAGTAACGATGAATGTGAACGTACGATTCAGCGTTACATCCGTTTGACTTATCTCATCCCCGAACTGCTGAAAATGGTGGATGAAAAGAGAATGGCGATAACACCCGCGATTGAAATTTCACACATACCGCAGGAGCTTCAGAAGGAACTGCTTGTCACTATCGAAAGTGAACAGGCGGTTCCTTCTCTTTCACAGGCGCAGAGAATGAGGAAACTCTCGGGTGAAGG
>JAEELT010000049.1 GCA_016282855.1 Clostridiaceae bacterium
ACGCACCGCTGGTGCACCGGTTGTCACGCCAGTGGCACAGCCGGGCAGCTATGTGCGGAACGGATAAACGCTGAAAGCATCTAAGCGTGAAGCCGCCTCCAAGATAAGATATCCCATGGCGTAAGCCAGTAAGACCCCTCATGGACTATGAGGTTGATAGGTTGCATGTGTAAGCATAGTGATATGTTCAGCTTGGCAATACTAATAGGTCGAGGGCTTGACCTTTTCTTACTCACCTCCTTCCTTTACTTCCCTATCATCGCACTTTTGTTCAGTTTTCAGGGTGTGTGATGAAAAAAGCCGTCTTTCAGGACGGCTTTTTCTTTTATATATTACATTATATATATGATGATATTTATGTGCCCGCAGCAGGGCAAAGAAAAAGGACTGCATACTGCAGTCCTTTTAATTATTTACGCTTTACTGCTGATAGGGTTCATCAGTGAAATAGGTTGTCGGCACTTCGATTTCGGTGTCGGGCTCTTCATAGCTGCCGGGTATCTCTTCATCTTCCGGCGCAGGCTCTGAGCTTTCCGGCTCGGTCCGGCGGGTAAAGAAATCGGTTATGCTCACCCTTGAGGTCGATTCGCCGTCTTCGGAGCTCTGAGTGGTGCCGGGGCGCCAGTCAAACAATCCTCTTGTGTAGGAGGTGGTATCTGTTTCGTCATCACCGAAATTGTTGTAATCATACTGTGTCGTGTTTTCGCTCTCGCCGCCGTAATCGTTTATACGGCTGCCGCGCACAAGCGAAAGAGTGGAAATATGATCGGGGCTTACCTGAATATTTGTGGTGTCATAAAGCGCAAGCTGAACCTCCTGCGCGGCCTTGACATAGTCCGCTATCCACACATCAAGGTAACCCGTATAAGTGCGGAATCCGCTCACGCCGACTCTGAACTCATCATTTGGCTCAACCATGCCAACAAGCTGGTAGTTCATCCATCTGTCGGTAAGCGCAGTGGTCGCGAGTGACAGAATTTCGGAATACCTGTAGTTGGTTGTTACATACGGAAGGAAGGTTTCAACAAGCTCGTTGATTTCGCTGATGGATGAAGCTTTGATGCCCTTGACAACAGAGGCGATAACATTCCTCTGGCGTCTTGTCCTCTCAATTTCGCTGTCAAGCTTTCTGATTCTTGAGTAAATAAGGGCTCTCTTTCCGTTGAGCAGCACAGAGTCGCCGGCTTCAAAGCCCTTGACCCTGGTAGTGCGGTTCATATATCTTGCTTCGCTCTCTGTGATGGGCACCGTTACGCCGCCCAGCAGGTCAATGACCTTCTCGAACGAGGCGAAATCGATTGAAACATAGTGGTCGATTTCAATTTTATAGTTGTTTGAGAGCACCTCCATTACCTTTGCGGGACCCGCCCAGGAATAGGCGTGATTGGTCTTGTCATAACGCTCGGTGCCGTTAATGAGCATATATGTGTAGGTGTCTCTCAGGAAAGAGCAGAGGGTAATTTTTTTGGTCTTGGTGTTGATTGAGGCGAGTATCATGGAATCGGAGCGGTGGGAGCCGTCGTCATTATCCTCGCCGATGAGCAGCACGTTGATAACATTTTTGCTGTGAAGCTTCTCGCCGCCGTTGGTTGCCCAGGTCTTGACGAGATCCTTTATGGAATCGGCGCTCGATATGTCATACATCGTCTCAAAGTTGAGGTTTTCCTCTTCTTCGACCTCTGCGAAGGTAGCGTCGGGGTTGCCCGCGTCGCCCTCATCATAGTTGATGAGCGAAAGAATCTTGCGCACATAGGCGCCGCCCATAGCGGCAACCACGAGAATAAGGCAGATAAAAATACTGAGCACAGCCTTGAGATTTCTCTTGCGGTTACGCAGGAAAAAAGTTTTTATACGCTCTCTTCTGTATGCGGCGTGACCCTTGAGGTCGGATGACGCGCTGTTTGAAGAGATGTCTTCAAATTTTTCTTTTTTTGCCATTATATAATCCTCTTTGTGACCTGAAAGCGGGTGCTTCAGGCAATAAGATTTATTTTTAATCGGTATGTCATTATATCACAGACGGGTGTAAAAATAAATAATAAAATATTAATTTTTATCACAAAAATAGCTGCCTCCTGCAAGCAGGAGGCAACAATATCAACAAAAACAATCAGCGGCGCGGCAGTCGCGGGGAATTCAGCCGCGAAAACGCGCAGGCTTCATTTAAACATTTATCTCCGGATTTGTTCTCTCTGCGGAATCGAGAAGAGGTCTGAGCTCGCTGAGATAAGCGTCAACCTGCTCCGGGCAGCGGCCGATATACAGCCGGGGTTCAAGAACCGCTTCCATCTCGCCGCGTGTGAGGCCGAACTCGGGTCTTGCAGCGAGCAGTTCAAGCAGGTTGCAACTATCGCCCGCCTTCATTCTGGCGGTGGCTTCCATTGAGCAGGTTCTGATAACCTCGTGAAGCTCCTGCCTGTTGCCGCCCCTCTTGACACCCTCCATAAGGATGTTTTCGGTGGCGATAAAGGGAAGATACTCTCTTACGGTGCGCTCGACTATTTTTTCATTTACGACAAGACCGTTTGTAACATTCTGCGCAAGACGGAGCACGGCATCGGCGCAAAGGCAGCCCTCGGGAATGGAAATCCTGCGGTTTGCGGAGTCATCAAGGGTCCTCTCAAGCCACTGTGTGCCGGCCGTCATAGGGGCGTTGAGCGCATCCGCCATAAGGTAACGGGAGAGTGAGCAGATTCTTTCGCTTCTCATGGGGTTGCGCTTGTATGCCATTGCGGACGAGCCTATCTGATTTTTCTCGAAGGGCTCCTCTACCTGTCTGTCGTGCTGAAGCAGGCGTATGTCATTTGCCATACGGTAGCTGCTCTGAGCTATAGAGGAGAGCACATTGAGAATTCTTGAGTCAAACTTACGGGGGTAGGTCTGCCCGCTGACGGAGAAGCATTTGTCAAAGCCGAAATCCGCGCAGATAAGCGCGTTCATCTCGTCGATTTTAGCTGTGTCGCCGTTGAAGAGCTCCACAAAGCTCGCTTCTGTACCCGTGGTGCCGCGGCAGCCCAGAAGCTTCATTGAGCCGATTACAAAATCAAGCTCTTCAAGGTCGGCCGCGAAATCCTGGAGCCAGAGGCAGGCTCTTTTGCCCACCGTAACAAGCTGAGCGGGCTGATAATGTGTGTAGCCGAGGGTGGGCATCGCCTTATATTTTCCGGCGAATTCGGCGAGGTTTGCCATAACGCCGAGAAGCTCATTTCTGAGGTAGGTGAGGGCGTCGCGGTAGATTATCATATCCGCGTTGTCCGTAACATAACAGCTGGTAGCTCCGAGGTGGATTATGCCGGCTGCTTCCGGGGCAACCTTGCCGTAAGTATATACATGAGCCATAACATCGTGGCGCACTTCTTTTTCTCTTGCCGCGGCAACATCAAAATCAATGTTGTCTATGTTGTCCTCAAGCGCCTTTACCTGACCGGCGGTAACCGGCAGGCCGAGCTTCATTTCCGCCCTCGCGAGGGAGACCCAGAGCTTTCTCCAGGTGACTATCCTCGTTCTGTGCGAAAAGAGAGAAAGCATATAGTCCGAGGCGTATCTTGAGCCAAGAGGGGATTCGTATTTATCGTACATGGCGGTCTCCTTTTATCTGATAATTATGCTGTCGCGCTCCGGCCCGACGGAAACATACTTGATGTAACAGCCGATTTCTTTCTCAATATAGAGCACATAGTCCTGCGCGGCCTTGGGCAGGTCTTCCCATTTGCGGCAGGAGGAAACATCGGTCTTCCAGCCTTCCATATATTCAATCACTGGCTCGGCATCGGGCAGAGCGCAGGGGAAGGGGAATTTATCCGTGTATTCACCGTAAAGCTTATATCTTGTGCATACGGGGATTTTATCAAGATAGGAGAGCACATCCAGCTTGGTGAGAGCTATCGCGGTTGCGCCCTGAACCTCCACACCGTAGCGGGTGGCAACTATATCAATGGGACCGACTCTTCTTGGTCTGCCGGTCTTGGCTCCGTACTCAAAGCCCGCTTCGCGGAGCTTTTCAGCCTCTTCGCCGAACATCTCACAGGTGAAAGGACCCTCGCCCACACATGTGGAGTAAGCTTTTACAACGCCGATTATATCTTCGATACGGGCGTTTGTGAGCCCGCTGCCCACAGGGGCGTATGCCGCCACGGGGTTTGAGGAAGTGGTGTAGGGAACTATGCCGAAGTCAAGGTCTCTGAGAGAGCCGAGCTGGGCCTCAAACAGGATTCTCTTGCCCTGTTTGTTCGCTTTTCTCAGGTAATCCGCCGTGTCGCAGATATAGGGCTTTATTTTTTCGCCGTAATCCGCCGCCCAGGCAAGAAGGTCATCCATAGTGACCGCCTGCGCGCCGTATACGCGGGTAAGAGTGAGGTTTTTCCACTCAAGCAGGTCCGCAAAATGCTCCCTGAGCTTCTCGGGGTAGAAAAGCTCGCCCGCAAGCACGGTCTTTTTCTGGTATTTATCCGAATAAAACGGAGCTATGCCCTGCTTTGTTGAGCCGTACTGCTTGTCGGCAAGGCGTGCCTCCTCAAGACCGTCGAGCTCTCTGTGCCAGGGGAGAACGAGAGAGGCGCGGTCGCTGATTTTAAGATTATCGGGTGTGAGAGAAACGCCCTGGCTGATAACCTCATCCATCTCTTTGCTGAGGTTTTCAGCGTCAAGAGCAACGCCGTTGCCGAGGATATTGACCACTCCTTCGCGGAAAATGCCGGAGGGGAGCAGATGCAGGGCAAACTTGCCTTTTTCGTTTATAACGGTGTGACCCGCGTTGCCGCCGCCCTGATATCTTACTACTATATCATACTCCTGCGTGAGCAGGTCCACCATACGGCCCTTGCCTTCGTCACCCCAGTTAATGCCTACTATTGCAGCGGTTGCCATTTTATTCTCTCCTTATATGTTAAATTTATCTGTTGTCCGGGGGCATAAAACGCCCAAAACTTATTATATAATATTGCGTGCGTAAAGTAAAGAAAAAAGATACAATTATTCATCGTTTCCGTATTTTTCGTTTTCGTATTCTTCTCTGCCGAAATCGGCGCCGGCTGTATCTCCGCCCCTGTTTTTTGCTCCTGCCGTCTTGTGCAGATCCGAGAGCAGCGCTCTTGTTTTTCTGCCGAGTGTAAGAGCGGCAACAAGCTTTACCGCGTCGGGAATTATAAAGGGGAACACGCAGACAGAGAGTATATCAAGCATGCCGCTTGTGCCGGAGACTGCCGCGAACCAGACTGTGCCGAACGCATAGCATACAACGAGCCCGGCGGCAAGAGAGAGGATTTCGGCTGCCCTGCCGCGGCTGAATTTTGAAACGGCAAGGTAAATCAGGCACAGAGGAATAAAGCCGATTATATAGCCTCCCGTGGGTCCGGCTATAACGGAAACGCCGCCCCTGAAGCCTGAAAAAACCGGAGCGCCCGCAGCGCCGATAAGTATATACACAGCGACCGAGGCAAGCCCCTTTGCGCCGCCGAGAATAATCAGCGCGAGAAAAACGCCGAAGGTCTGCAGCGTGAAAGGCACCGCTGCCGGCACCGACATCATGGCGCACACTGAAATCAGGGCGCTCATCACTGCAGTTTCAGCCATATCCGACAATCTTTTTCTTTTCATTCTGACCTCCGGAAAAATCGTTCATACCGGTAAATTATATCATTTTTCGCTGCGATATTCAATCGAAATATGTCCTTGAATATAACCCCGGTATCTGTTAAAATAGCAGGGTAATGACAGTGCGTATTTTTAATCTCGAGGAGGCGCCGGTATGCTCAGGGCAAAGATTTCCCCGTCGCTTATGTGCGCGGATATTTTCGGTCTCAGAGGAATAATAAACGATTTTGAACACTGCGGCATCGAATATCTTCATATAGATGTTATGGACGGGCAGTTTGTGCCGAATTTCTGCCTCGGCACTGATTACTGCAGACGCCTTAAGGCGGGCACGGCAATTCCTCTTGATATTCACCTTATGGTGACTGAGCCCGCGAAAAAGCTCGGAGTTTTTCCTTTCGGGGAGGGCGACATAGTTTCGGTGCATCACGAGAGTGGCGGCAGAGAAGACACCGTTGCCGCCCTTAAGGAAATAAGCGGGAGGGGAGCGATACCCTTTATAGCGCTGAATCCCGACACGCCCGCTGAAACGGCTCTCGGGTATGCGGGCTTAATCGGCGGAGTGCTGCTGATGACCGTTTACCCCGGCTTTGCGGGGCAGAAAATGGTTGAGGGCTCGCTCGAAAAGATTACTCTGATGAGAAAGCTCCTTGATGAAAACTGCCTTAAGGATATAATGATTGAAGTTGACGGCAATGTGAATTACGAAAAAGCCCCTCTTATGCGCAAGGCGGGCGCGGATTTGTTTGTTGTGGGCACATCAAGCATTCTCGGCCCCGGAGACATAAAGCAGAATACCGAAAAAATGCGGACACTTCTGGAGGAAGCGGACAGATGAAAATACTGGTTTTCGGCTCGTTCAACATAGAT
>JAEELT010000050.1 GCA_016282855.1 Clostridiaceae bacterium
CGTTCACAATGAAATTCGTTGGTGGAGTAAAAGATGAAAAGGCCGCTTTCCGTTCTGACCACGTGAGAATCAATGGAGAACGGATGAAGAAGCTGCTTTGCACCGGTAAACGGGCCCAGAGGATTGCCGGCGCTCGCCACGTGCATTGTCTGCCTGTGGCCTCCCTCATCGGGAGTATCGCCGTAAAACTCAAACGAGCAGTACATATAGTAAACGTCGTCGATTTTAATAACGCTCGGAGCCCAGAAATCGCTTACCCCGGGGTATGTGAAAACAGCACCTTCAAACTTCCAGGAGCCCAAAAGGCTGTCGGATGAATACGCGTAAACCGCATCCTTTCCGGTGGTGTAGATATAAAACCTGCCTGCGTCCTCAAAAATGAAGGGATCGGCCTGGCCGATGTAATTATCTCTGTTTATTTCAAGAAGCTGCATCAGATTTCATAGTCCACTGCCACGCTGCTTTCGCGCTGAGCGTGCATAAAGGGCTTGACAACACCGCAGTGATAGGGATCGTTCTGATATTCCTCAAGAGCCGTCATACTCTCTACGGTCACCTGAAGAATAACATCGTAAGACCTTTCGGAATGAAGCAGGTCAACACCCGCCTCAATATCGATTATCTGCGGCACCTTGCCGCGCATTGACATAAGGATTTCCCTTGCTTTTTTTGACATGGAAGGGTCCCTCAGTTTAAAACAGACAATATGTTTAATCATATTATTTTACCCCTAATGCCGCAAGCAAAGTGCCGAAAACGCCGAATACCTTCTGCATGGCAAGAAGTATATCCGCAAATGTTTCGTAAAGCCTTGCCTGCGCCTGACTCTTGCCTATCGCCTCGGCGTAATCGGGGTTTTCAATCGCGAGCTGATTGACAGTGACAACCTCAGATGAGAATGACTGAGTTTTTTCATCGAGGGTAATGACACGGCAGCCGTGATTGAGCTCATCACTGTAAGAGTGATAGGTAATACCCGGTGTATTTATAACGTGGACGCCGTTTATTTCAACATCATATGAATTTACGTGGTCGTGGCCGACAAACAGCGCCTGCACATCGCCTTTTTCGGCAAGAGCGTCAAGCTGACCGCAGTTATAATAACCCGGGCAGGGCGGCTCATTGAGGAAACCGGTGAAATTATTGAGCTTGGGTACAAAGGTATAGTGCCTGCCGTTAAAATCTCTGCCGAGCTCGCCGAGACTTACGGGAGAGCTGAAATAGAGATAATCATAAACATCGCCGGGCACTATGTGCTGAAACGCTATCGCGGGCACATAATCGCCGGTCTCCGCTTTGAGGGCATCCCTCTTCTCTCTGTACCAGTTGTTCTGCTCCTCGGTAACGCAGGCGTAACCGAGCTCGTTGCCGTCCTCATCGTAAACATAGTTGCCTGAGTCAAACATATAAAGAGCGTACGAAACCTTAACACCGTCGGATGAATAAACCGGCAGGCAGTGAGTGCCTACGCGGCCGCTTTCGGGAGAATCCTCATTGAAGCCGAGGAAATATTCGCCGCCGAAGCGCTTATACATTTCGAAAAGCTCGTCCTTTTCAACGCCCTGCTGATGGTCGTGATTGCCGAAAACCATTGTGAAGTAAGTGCCGGTCTTTACATAGGGGCTCACGAGCTCTTCAATGGCCTTTTCTTTTGATTCGCCCGGGCCTACGGTATTATCGCCGCCGAGCACGACAAGGTCGGGCTTGTATTTTTCAATTACAAGATAAATAAACTCAAACATTCTTTCATCTGCCGGGTATGTATCCTGGCAGTCGGCGAGATTGATAATGGTGAATTTGCCGTCGCTGCCGAACTGAAGTTTCACATCAGTCTGTGCGGACGAAATCACCGCCGCGCAAAGACAGAGCGCGAGCGTAAGAATGATACAGAGTGTTTTTTTCATATACGGTGCCTCCCGTTGTTTTATTCAGCAATATTTTAAGACTAAAGAGCATCGATGTCAACCTTGATAATAATAAATAAAGGATTACAGGCTCTCATTTTGTTGAATATAACCATTTACAAGCGCATATAATTTTGATATAATCCGTGAAAAATATGAATTATTATACAGAATTTACAGATAAAGGGGAATAATTATGAGCATGAGACCAATCAAAACAACACATTTCGGCATACAGAGAAAAATCGTTGCCGCCATGACAACCCAGAGCTGGCAGACTGTGCCGCATATAGGCTACAGCTATGAGCCGGATGTGACGGAGTTTATGAAAACCGTAAAGGAGCTCAACGCCTCCGGAAAGTTTTCGGCAAAAATGACCGTAAACACCATTATGCTCAAAGCAATCACCGAGGGGCTTAAAGCCGCCCCGGCGCTCAACGCCCACATACAATTCAATCCGAAGCTCGTAAGAGGCAGCATAACCCAGTATGAAAACATTGATGTCTCGATGACGTGGGAGCTGCCGACTCAGCAGATGATGACAATAAAGCTGAAGGACCTCGGCACAAAGTCACTGACAGAGCTCAATGATTATATAATGGACACCGCACGCAGAATCGGCAACACCAACTTTGACGAGGCTATGTACTCAATATCACTTGACGATACGCTCAGAGAGCTTAAAAAAGGCAAAGTCGGTCTCGCCGTTAAAAGGCTTATAGGCTCAAAGACCGGTAAACACAGGGTAAAGACGCTCAAGGGCAAAGCCAAAAAAGAGTATGAAGCGATACCCGAAACCGACCGCCTGACAAAGGACGACCTCAGGCAGGGCACGGTGTGTGTTTCAAATATCGGCTCCACCACAAGGGGTGTGCCCGGCAGAGTAACCCTTCTCGCTCTCATTCCGCCGGAGGTATTCGTAATGTGTATGGGCGCCATTCAGAAGGTGCCTATGGTCAAACAGGATGAAAACGGCAATGATATTATAGTGCCCGGCCAGATGCTGCCCATCTGCTTTGTATTTGATCACAGAGCCGTTGACTTTGACGAAATAGTTCCCTTTATAAACAGACTTGAGGAAATCTTCCACCACCCCGAAGAAATGTACAACTGGTAAAACAAAAGCGGTCCCCCGAAAACGGGAGACCGCTTATTATTTATGTCAGATTTGATTTATTGTGTTGCCGTCATCGGATATTTTAAGGCGGATTTCCCTGCCGCCGAATGTGAGGCGGATTTCATCATTCTTGCCAAGGAAAGGTTTTACTCTCTTTTTAAGCCTTGAAGAAAGGAAACTCTTTACACAGATATAGCTTCCGCTGCCGTGCTTGATTTCGGAAAAGCTTCCTTTGGCTTTCCCTTTTAATTCTTCGGGCAGATGCTTCGCTGTTGTAACGGCGGTCAGCCCGTTTTCCCTGACAAGCTTTTCAACAGCGCTTTTTGTTTCTTCGCTTATCACCCTGCCGCACATAAAGCAGAGGCGGGCGCTTTTGAGAGTGTCATAGCCGACTCTCTCGTCAAATACGGCAGTGCTGTTAAGCGGCAGAAATGAACGGTGCTTTGTAAGGAAGGAAAAACCGATTCTGTCCCACGAAAGACCGCTTCTGAATGATTTGCCGTGAGTGATTAAATGAAGAGCCTTTATATATTCCTTGGAGGAGGCGTCGGGCTTGATTTTTTTGTTTCCGAAGAGCATCCTCTTCCAGGCGACCGGGTCATTCTGTCCCCAGAAGGAATCATCCTGCCTTATGACGCAGATTTCGGGTGTGTAGTCGGAAATATCATAATCGCGCTCTTTGCCTCTGAACGCGGTGCAGAATTTTTTATAAGATTCACCGTAGGGGGTCAGCTTTCCTTCCTTCACCATCGGCGAAGAGCTCTCAGCATAAACACGGTTGACTCCGGCATAGTAAGCAAACCTGAGATTTGACTCAAGCTCTTCGGGCGAGTGCCCGGGATTTGTCAAGCGGAACCAGGAATCAACGCAGTTCCACAACGGGGTACCGTATTGCAGCGCGGCGCCGCCGGCTATCGCAAACTGAATATTTGAAGCGGATTCTTTCTGGGACTTGAAGTTCGGAGTGATTCCGCTTCTGGCAAAGAGATGAAAAAGCACGGGAAAAACGTGCTCTCCGCAAAGCGCAGGTGAACCGGCGCTTATAATTTCATCCGCGTATTCCTTCACCTGTTTTTCAAGCAGAGCTTCCTGGTCAAAGACATCTCCGCTCTTGCTCAGGGGAAATACGGGCGGCTTGATTTTGCCCTTGGAAGCAAGCTCAACGGAAAGATTTCTGTTGATAATACAGTGTTCAAACTCATCATATTCTATGCCGGCAAGGTTCCCCTCACAGCAAAGGGCGCCTATGTATTCTTTATTGAGGCACAGACGGTGCAGACCGTCGGAATTGAAAGCCCAGTCAAAACCGTCGGGCGATTTACAGTCATAACTGAAATTCTGAAATTCAAAATTCGCGACAAAATCCATACAGAGATTTTTGAAAATAAAAGCAGTTTTACGGGCATCCTCAAGAGCTTCATCGTAATTTTTACGGTTGGGGTCAAAATGGCAGACCGCATAATCGGCAGTGGTACCGTCACCGATTGTCAGAGTAAAATGAGGGTCGCCGCTGAGCACTTCGCTTTCAAAAACATTAAGACCGATAAGCATTTTTTTATTATCCATATTATCACCCGCTTACATATTATCACGCCGCGCGCACAAGAGCAATATTTTTATTTCAGTAAATAATAAACTGTCGGCGGGCTCGTTTTAGCACTCGTACTGTTAGAGTGCTAAAAATTCACTATTTGTTCACATAACTTTGTATTTTTGTTCACAGCGCAGGTATAGTATGGCACTGTAAACCATTATGGGATAAAACAGCGAAAGGGGATGTGTTTATGAACACCCAGAAATATACTCAGAAAAGTCTTGAAGCGGTTTCCGCCGCTCAGAAGTCCGCACAGGACAATTCCAACAGCCGCATTGAGCAGGCTCATATTTTTTATGCGCTCCTCAGCCAGGAAAACGGTCTTATAGGCACTCTCGTACAGAGCATAGGCGCTGACCTGACCTCGCTGAAAAACACGGTTCAGTCCGAAATAGCCTCGCTGCCAAAGGTCAGCGGAGGAGACCTTTATCTCTCCCCTGCCGCAGCATCGGCGCTGGATGAGGCCGAAAGCTGCGCGGATAAGATGAAGGACGAATATATATCCGTTGAGCATATAATGCTCGGCCTCATAACCAAAGCCGATCCGTTTGTAAAAAAGACACTCGCCTCATTCGGCATAACAGGCGACTCCTTCCTTGCGGCCCTCAAAAACGTGAGAGGCAACAGGAGCGTTACCTCAGACAACCCCGAGGATACTTATGACGCGCTGAAGAAATACGGCAGGGATTTAACCGAGATGGCAAGGCAGCAGAAGCTGGACCCCGTAATCGGCAGAGACGAAGAAATAAGAAACGTAATCAGAATTCTCTCGAGAAAAACGAAAAACAACCCCTGCCTTATCGGTGAGCCCGGCGTAGGCAAGACCGCGATTGCGGAGGGCCTTGCCGCAAGAATCGCTAAAGGCGATGTGCCCGAGAGGCTAAAAAACAGGACAGTCTTTTCACTCGATATGGGTTCACTTGTCGCGGGAGCAAAGTACCGCGGCGAATTTGAAGAGCGTCTCAAGGCGGTGCTTACCGAGGTTCAGAAGAGCGAGGGCAGGATTATCCTCTTTATTGATGAACTGCATCTGATAGTGGGCGCGGGAAAAACCGACGGCGCAATGGACGCAGGCAACATTCTCAAGCCTCTGCTTGCAAGAGGCGAGCTTCACTGCATAGGTGCGACCACGCTAAACGAATACAGGCAGTACATTGAGAAGGACGCCGCGCTCGAAAGAAGATTTCAGCCCGTGCTTGTGGCAGAGCCCACGGTTGAAGACACCATTTCAATTCTCAGAGGTCTCAAAGAGCGCTACGAGGTTTACCACGGCGTGAAGATTCAGGACAGCGCCATAATCGCTGCCGCGACACTGTCTGACAGGTATATTTCAGACAGATTTCTCCCCGACAAGGCAATCGACCTTGTGGATGAAGCCTGCGCCTCAATAAAAACAGAAATTGACTCCATGCCCTCTGAGCTTGATGAGATATCTCACAAGATAATGCAGCTTGAAATTGAGGAAGCGGCACTTAAGAAGGAGACTGACAAGCTATCCGCGGAAAGGCTCGAAAACATACGCAGGGAGCTCTCCGAGCAGAGAGACACCTTCAACGAGCTCAAATCAAAGTGGGATAACGAAAAGAGCTCCATAGGCAAAGTCAGGGAGCTGAGAGAGCAGATTGAGCAGACAAACGCCATGATTGAAAAGGCGCAGAACAGCTATGACCTTGAGACCGTCGCCCAGCTCAAATACGGAAAGCTGCCTGAGCTCCGGAAAGAGCTTGAGGAAGAAGAGCAGAAAGCCCAGGCCGGAAACGGCACCAATCTGCTGCGTGACAAGGTCACGGAAGAGGAGATTGCAAAGATTGTGTCCCGCTGGAGCGGTGTACCCGTTTCAAAGCTTATGGAAGGAGAAAGGGAAAAGCTTCTTAACCTGAGCTCCATTCTTCACAAAAGAGTAATCGGGCAGGATGAAGCTGTGCAGAAGGTCTGCGACGCAATACTCAGGTCACGCGCGGGCATAAAGGACCCCGGCAAGCCCATCGGCTCATTCCTTTTCCTCGGCCCGACCGGCGTTGGCAAAACCGAGCTTGCGAAGGCCCTTGCGCAGGCGCTGTTTGACGATGAGCACAATATGATAAGAATTGATATGAGCGAATATATGGAGAAACACTCCGTGTCACGTCTCATCGGCGCGCCTCCGGGATATATCGGCTATGACGAGGGCGGCCAGCTCACCGAAGCCGTAAGACGCAGGCCCTATTCCGTGGTGCTGTTTGACGAGATTGAGAAAGCGCATCCCGATGTTTTCAATGTGCTGCTCCAGGTGCTTGATGACGGCAGAATCACCGACAGCAGAGGCCGTACTGTCGATTTCAAAAACACAATTATCATCCTCACCTCAAACCTCGGCTCCGACGCCATACTTGACGGTATATCAGACGGCGAAATAACAGAGCAGGCAAGAGAGACGGTCAATATGCTTCTCAGAAGCAGCTTCAGGCCCGAATTCCTTAACAGAATTGATGAAACCGTGTTTTACAAGCCGCTGAGCAAAGAGGATATTTCGTCCATTATCGAGCTTCTTATCGCTTCTCTCAGGGAACGCCTTGAGGATAAACAGCTCAGGCTCGAAATCACACCCGAAGCGAAGGCATTTATAGCCGACGAGGGTTATGACCCGGTTTACGGCGCAAGGCCGCTCAAAAGATTTATCCAAAGCAGGGTTGAAACAGCGGTCGCTAAGCTGATAATCGCCGACGACCCCGCTCCCGGCAGCACAATCGTTATCGGATTTGACGGCAGCGGGCTCACGGGCAAAATCGCCTCCTGAAACAGGCAAACACAATCACACAAAAGCTGCAGAGCTCCCGGTTCGGATTGAACCGGGAGCTTTTTATGCCGCAAAAGCCAAAACTTCGCTGTCTTTGAGCACGGTTGTTCAGCCGATTAATGTTTATTTCAGCTTCAACACTTGCATAAAGCGGCAAATACCAATGAAAATATAACTCCTTTCAAATTATTCCCAAATCCACACAAAAACAGCCCTGTTTATGAACAAAGTATTAACAAAAACGGCTGAAAATGTACCAAAATGACATCTACAGTCTATGTATTCGGCAATTTACAGGTCCGTGATTCACTCTTTTCCATTCTTCAATGGGGCATGTTGTTTTGAACACCTCAAAAATGTCCCGAAAAATCAACGGATTGAGCGCACTGCTTGTGGGGGTAAATACTGGGTAAAAACCATTGGAAAATGCGGTAAAAACGGGGTTTGTGAATCGTGTCTCAGGAGACATTTTCC
>JAEELT010000051.1 GCA_016282855.1 Clostridiaceae bacterium
CGATTGACTGAGCAAACAGAACCGTTTTTTCAAAAGAATAGCCGAACGCCTCCTCTGCATGGGGAGTGCGTTTCATTTTGCCTGCTATGTATGTATCCTCGCCGGCAATGACCGGTGTCCTGAGACCGGTTGCTTTTGTATCAAGCAAAACCCAGTCAATGTGAAGTCCGTAAGGATTCGCTGCTTTTTCTGCAAACGCGAGAATTCTTGCGGCATCCTCTTTGCTCAGCGGCTTTCCGCTGAAAGTACGCACGCTTCGTCTTTCTTTTATAAGATCAATTGCTTTCATTTTCATTTCCTCTTAAGCATTATATTATCCGAATGACAATTTTTCGGATATCAGTCTGACCAGTCTCATTATCAGATTGAAAGGTCTCAGGAAAAGACCGAATACATCGGAGCTTCCGTAATAACGGAAAGCGGTATATCCCCTGCCCGGAAGATACAGTATCATATAATTGCGAACCGTCGTCTTTCCGTCTTCGTTTTCCGAACCAAGCGTAAGATTTGAGACAGCGGGAACAAGCGGTACCGTCAGCGTTTTGCCTTCAATCTCAAAGTTATTTACAGGTAAACCGTTTACAAGAACAAAATCGACCTTGTCAAGAATACCGATATCAAGAGTAAGCCTGTCATATTTCACCGGCTCCGGCAAAACCGAAAGAACCTGACGGGTAATATAATTATAACCGTTCTGACTCGGATGAGTACCGGCAAATGAATTATCCATAAAATCACCGAGCAGCGCCCACCCTTTTTCCGTGGCAAGCGTTTCGGCGTTTCCTATATCGGCATATATTACTCCGAGCTCTTTTTCCCATTTTCTCAAGGATTCATTCATTGAAGCGGTTATACCGCTTAACAATGAACCGAGAGGAAGAAGAGTTTCATCAAGAAGAGTAAGATCGGCTACGAGATTGAAAGTACCGACCATAACAATTGTTGCATCGGGATTTCTTTCTTTGATTGTTTTTATAAGAACGGGATAATACTTTTCCCAGTATTCTTTACCGGCATTCAGCTCTTTTATTACATGAGTAACTAGCTCTTTGATTGCATCGGTATTGCTAAGATCAAAGCTGAGTCCGCCCGCAAGAGAACCTCCGCTTGTTGCGATACGGTATGCGCGGTAAAAAACATCTGCCATACCGAGCTGAACGGTAATTAGACTTGCTCTGTCAATGAGTTCAGTGATTTTACCGCATTGAGCACACTCGCCTTCAACATATTTCTCGCCGTTTCTCGCACCGGCAGCCGAACCTTCCCAGCCGAAATATTTCAGCATATCATCATAATACATATAATCAAGATCATAGTCGCTGAAATTATCCTCAACCCCGAGCAGATCGAGCATCATTGCAACCGTCATCCCGGGATAAGCGCACGGCCAGTAATTGCCGCTCCTGTCAGTAATATCGGCGGGGGTACTGCACCCTACCGCCTGCGCTACAAGATAGGGAAAAGCGCCTTCAACATTGCGCAGATAAAACAGATCATACTGACCGCCTTCGGCTTTATCGGTGTCGATATAAAAGCCGTCTGCCCCGCAGCCGCGCGAGATACTGTCACCTATGGCAAGATATCCGCCTTCTCTGCCGTACTGAGTTAAATCAAAACCGTCAGAGGCAGAGCCGCAGACAGAAAACGAACCTGTTATAATTAATAATGATATCAAACAGGCAATGCTCCTTATAAATCTTTTTTTCAATGTCAAAACCTCCGCTGATAAATACCCGACAGGGGCGTCTGTTATGACACCCCTGAACCTGATAGAATTATTATAAATAAGATTAAAATCTTGAAACCATATCTCTGAAATTATCCGCTATAGCCTTCTGACTGTTAATGCCCATTGAATTGGTTTCATGATAATGATTGAGACCGTTTTTGTCTTTTGTTCCGTTGAGGAACGGCTGAGTCTTGTTGAGAATGAAATCATTCGGCGGAACAACATATCCGGTCATATCATTTGTATTGCCGTATGCTATAAGATTCGGATCGTTGCATATTTCGCACAGCGGCTCTGGATTAATTTCGGGACCTTCGCCTGTTGTGGATAATTCCTTCGGAATATATGAACCGTAAACTGTCGAAACAAAGCTTTCTCCCGGAAGCAGTACTATTTTGGCATCGCCTATTGTCATATAGGTCATTTCAGATTCCATCGCTATGCCGGTAAGGCTGCTTTTGCAGGGATAAGCTTTGAAGCTCATTGTATGTTTAAGAGCAAGAAGAGTAAGAACATAATTATCGACCGGATAATAAAACGGCTGAGTGATGAATCTGATTTTCGGCTCAAGAGGATGCTCGTCGGTTATTTTTTCAGCCGCATCGGCATACATCAGGCCCTGCTTTTTGACGCAGGTCAGAGGATCTTCATCAAGCTCGGCGCCGTCCATAGCGCCTATTGCACCTATTCCGAAATGAACATCCGCGCCTGTATCGGATTTAATCTTTTCTCTCATGAAAAACGGATACTCACCGCTGAGCATTCTGTTGCCGCCGCCGAGTGAATTCGGATGAGCACCGAAATTCATAACCCAGACTTCGTTTGAGCCGTCATCAGGCGAAAACCTGAATCTTGAAAGAATCTCGTGCTTATCGGTAAAACCTCTTTTGGTAAACAGGCCGCCGGGTACTTCGATTTTTCCGCTGAAAAGAGTGCCGGGTTTACGGTTAAGATAAGCTTTCTCCGAAACCTCGACTGCCTTTTTCATAAGCATATCCATATATTCCGGGTCTTTGCCGTCGGCGGGAATACTCAGGAAAGGCTTGCCCCAGTATCCGAGAGTGTCAATACCGCTGTGACTGTGAGTGACGCTGACATTGATACCTTTGCAGCCTTTGATTACTTCCGAAGCCATTATCATACCGCGGATTTTATTGACCTCTATACGGGTAAGACCGATTATATCGGCGGTAATCCA
>JAEELT010000052.1 GCA_016282855.1 Clostridiaceae bacterium
TGCGCTGGGCGCAGTGCTTACTCTCGCGCTTCGCTGCACTCATTATTTCACGGTTCTTGAGGAACACACAGGCTTTTTCACGGAAATAAACGCCTATGTTATCGCTTTTTACGCCCTTCTGATTGTCTGCGTGCTGTTTTTCCTTCTGATTGCTTTTGCCGGCAGAAAGAACTACGCGTTTGACACCGGCAGCGTGAGAAGACCCGTTTCGGGGCTCGTTTCGCTGCTGTGCGGAGCCGGCGTGTTTGTTTCCGTTTACGGCGAATATTCAGCCAAAGACGCGGACACTTCCGCCTACACTGTTTCATCGGCACTCTCGTCCTCGGCGGGCGCGAAGGTTACCTATGTGATTTGCGTGCTCGGACTTATTGCCGCTGTATGGTTTATAGTGTTCGGCATAACCATGCTTACGGGAAAGAGCAACGGCTCTGTATATAAGCTCCTTGCCCTTGCGCCGGTGCTGTGGTGCGTGGCACGCCTTGTTGTGAGATTCACAAGGACGGTAAGCTATCTTAAGGTTTCCGATCTCTTCCTTGAGATGATGGCCCTTGCCGCTTACTGCATATTCTTTATGGCGTTTGCCCGCTGCTCCTCTCAGGTGAATCCGGAGGGCTCGCCCAAAAACATCGTCGGCTTCGGCTTTGCCGGCGCCCTGCTCGGCTTAGTCTGCTTCGTGCCCAGATTGGTCGCGGTTGCCTCGGGACACGCCGACGCGCTTTACATTCTTTCAAGGGCCGACATCAGCGATTTCACCCTCGCGCTGTTTATGCTCACAGCCGTTTTTGCAAGAATCGTTCCCGCCGGTTCGCTTATTAAAGCTGACGGCACTCCCGTAAAGGAAGAAAGCAAAGAATAAAATTATTTCTTAAAGAGAAATTACTATGTTTTTTCAGAATATGCTCATTGCCGCCAGGCAAGTGGGAATACTGTATATTATGGTGCTTATCGGCGCTGTAGCCGACAAGACGGGAATATATACCGAGGGCGTTGCCAAGAAATGCACGGACCTGCTCTTTTACGTTATAACTCCGGCAAAAATTCTTGAGAGCTTCTTTACGCTCGAATACAGCAGACAGGCGCTTATCGGCCTGCTGATTGCAATCGGCTCAGGGCTTGCGATGCACGCCGTTTCCGCTGCGGGCGTAATGCCGTTTTTCAACAAAGAGAATCCCGAGCGGGCCTCGGTTTACAAATATGCCTCTGTTTACGGCAACTGCGGATATATGGGCCTGCCCCTTGTGGATGCCGTGGTAGGCTCAAGCGGAGTGTTTTACTGCTCGGCTGTTATCATCTCCTTTCAGATTTTTACATTTACCCACGGCGTCTGGCTTATGACAAAGGATTCCGGGAAAGGCTCAGCAAAGTTTGACTTCAAAAAGATTATTCTCAACCCCGGAGTGCTTCCTGTTTTTGTAGGACTGCCGGTGTTTGTTTCGGGCCTTCGCATGCCGTCTCTTGTGCTCTCGCCCATAGAGTCAATCGCAGGCATGAACTCCCCGCTGGCCATGCTTATTTTCGGCGCTTATGTTGCCAACACAGATTTCAGAACCCTGCACAAAAACCTCAAAATTCTCGGCGTGAGCGCGATAAAGCTTATAGCTGTTCCGCTTGCCATGATAGGCGCGCTCAGGCTCCTCGGCATAGGCGGCGAGCTCGGTGCGACCCTCACGGTTGTTTCGGCAACCCCCTCCGCCAACAACACTATTCTTTTCGCCTCAAAATATGACAGAGACACTTCCCTTGCGTCACAGACGGTGGCTTTTCTGAGCTTTGTTTCAATTCTCACGCTTCCGGTGATGATTGCCCTGGGAACAGCGGTGCTTAACTGATATGAATGAGATTTTTTCGGAGGTTTCCCCGCTGTGGGGAATCTGTCCCTTTGATTTTATCGGGATGGACGGGCTTATTGACTGCAGAGCAAAAAGCCGTATGCCCGAAAATCCCAAATCAATCATTATGTTTGCCTTTCCTTACCTGCATCCCGAGGAGGATTACGGCGGGCTGAATGTTTCAAAATACGCGGCGGTGCCCGATTACCACACCGTTTCTTCAGCAAGGCTTGACACGGCCTGCAAAAAGCTGAAGGAAAAATATCCCGAAGGGGAATTCATATATTTTGCCGATAATTCGCCCATACCCGAGGTCAAGGCGGCGGTAGGCGCGGGCATAGGCGTGCGCGGCGCTAATGCCCTGCTAATCACGGAGAAATACGGCTCCTTCGTTTTTCTCGGTGAGATTATCACCACACTTAAGCTTGAGGCGAATCTGCCCTCCGCGTCATCCTGCATAAAATGCGGCAGGTGTGAAAAAGCCTGCCCGATGGGCGCGATAAAAGACGGCATAATCACCAAAGAAAAATGTCTCTCACACATAACTCAGAAAAAAGGAGAGCTCACCGCGCAGGAGCGGGAGCTTATCAAAAAGTCCGGCTGCGCCTGGGGCTGCGATATATGTCAGAACGTCTGCCCGCTCAACAAAGGGGCGCAGACAACCGAAATGGACGATTTTCTCTCGGGTTTCAAGCCGAATGTTACCGCCGAAGACCCTATTGAGGGCAGGGCGTTTGCCTGGCGGGGAGAGAAAACCATAAAAAGAAACCTCGATATACTCGGGGATAATGATGAACAGGACTCTGCGAGCGATGATTGTAAAAGGATTTGACAGCACATCCCCGACAGAAAACCTAATAGCCGGCTCCATCGCGGCAAAGCGCTTCCCCCACGCTGTGCTTATTGAGGGCGACAGCGCCGAAAGGCGGCTCATGCTTGCCGAAAAAATCGCTGCGGCGCTCATCTGCGGCAACGCGGATGCCGTACCCTGCGGAGAGTGCAGGCACTGCGCCAAGGCTTTGCGCAGAACGCACCCCGATATTATATACCGCGAGCCCGATTCAGGCACTGCTTCGCCGGTGTATAAGGTTGATTCCATCAGAGATACGGTGGATGATTCATATATCCTGCCCAACGAGGCGGATATAAAGATATATATCCTGTCCGACGCGGACAAAATGAATATCCAGTCTCAGAACGCGTTTTTAAAAACGCTTGAGGAGCCCCCGGCGCACTCAATGTTTATTCTGCTCTGTTCATCAAAGGAGGGCTTCCTGCCCACCATTCTTTCAAGGGTCACTCTTTTCAGCCTGGGCGAAGAGGTGCGGGCGCAGCCCGGTGAGGATGCGATAAACGCAGCAAATGCCGTGGCTCTCTCGCTGCTTGATCCCGTTGAATACGGCATAGTCGCCGCCGCGGGAGTGTTTGAAAAAAATCAGAAGCTGCTGCTTGAAACTCTGCCCGTGATTGAGGAGATTTTCGCCGCGGCGCTGAGGATAAAATTTGACGCAGGCGAGGAGACTGCCCCCGAAAGCGCGCGTGTGCTTGCGGGCAAGCTCTCAAGGAAAGCCCTGCTCAACCTTATAGAAAGCACCGAGCGCATTTCTCTTGCCCTCGGCAGAAACGCAAATCTTAATCTTACGATTGTCCGGCTTTGCACCTGCTTCAGGTCAGCCGTCAAAGAACAGGAGTAAAATATGGCAGAAATAGTCGGAATCCGCTTTAAGGATGTAGGCAAAATTTATTATTTTGACCCTAACGGTCAGAAGTTTGAAAAGGGCGACCACGCCATAGTCGAAACAGTCAGAGGCATTGAGTGCGGCGAAGTGGCCATTTCAAACAGAGAGGCCGAGGAGAACGAAATAGTAAAGCCGCTCAAGCAGATTATACGCCCGGCGTCACCCGCCGATATAAAAACCTACGAGGAAAACAGGGCTAAGGAAATAAAAGCCGCCGAAATATGCAGAGAGCGTATAGCTCACCACAAGCTTGAAATGAATCTTGTGGATGTAGAATACACATTTGACGGCGGCAAGATACTCTTTTACTTCACCGCGGACGGCAGAGTTGACTTCCGCGAGCTCGTAAAAGACCTCGCCGGCATATTCAGGACCAGAATCGAGCTGCGCCAGATAGGCGTGCGCGACAAGGCGAAGATGGTGGGCGGAATAGGAATATGCGGCAGACCTTTCTGCTGCGCAACCTTCCTGGGCGATTTCCAGCCCGTTACCATCAAGATGGCAAAGGAGCAGGGGCTCTCGCTCAACCCGGGCAAAATCAGCGGCTGCTGCGGCCGCCTTATGTGCTGCCTCAAGTATGAGCAGAGCGCTTATGATTACCTGCTCAAGATTACTCCAAAGCCCGGCGCGATAGTTGACACGCCCGAGGGCAGGGGCAGGGTTACCGAGTGTTCGCTTATCACGGGCCGCCTCAAGGTTCAGATGGACGACAGCCCGAACGGAGTGCCCAGGCCCTTCGGCAGAGATGAAGTGAAGCTTATCAGAGACGGCAGAATCAGCATTGAAAAGGATGAGATTGCCGAGCTCGGAGATATAGAGTAAAAATATAACAGCAGAAACAGGGACCGCGGAAGCGGTCCTTCTTTTTTCAGGCGAAGGGAAAGCATAAAAGAGATTCATTTTTATTGATATTATATTTCTTTATATGATATAATTGTTTTATAACGCACTGAAAAAGACCCATAGCGCGTGATAAGATACCAAGGAAGAATAAATCCGTTATTTATATGAGAGGTGAAGTGATGCTTCAGTTCATTCTCGGCGGCGTCGGAGCCGGCAAAACGACAAAAATAAATGATATTATTAAGGAGCGCTCGGCATCGGGGGATAAAATAACCCTGATTGTACCCGAGCAGTTTACCTTTACCTGCCAGAAAAACGTGCTCGCTCTTATAGGAGCGCAGAATATGGCGTCAACCGATGTGCTGTCTTTCACGGCGCTCGGAGAGAAGCTGCTCGGCAAGCCCGCGTTTTACCAGCGCAGACGGCTCAGCGACACTTCCGCCACGGCTCTTATGGCTCTCGCGCTCAGCAGCGTAAAAAAAGACCTTACCGTTTACGGCAGAAGCGCCGACAAGCCGACGGTTGTCAGGGAGTTCCTTTCCCTTTCATCAGAGCTTAAGCAGAATATGGTTTCCCCCGAGGCTCTTGAGGAAGCCGCCGATAAAATGGGCAGCGGTCTTCTCAAGGCGAAGCTTATGGACATAGCCGCTGTGCTCAGAGCTTATAATGAAAAGATTGAGGGCAGCTTTTTTGACCCGAAGGACCTTATCTCAGAGCTTGCCGCCTGCGCCGACCTTGACGCATACCTGAGCGGCAGAGTTGTGCTCATTGACGCTTTCAGAGGCTTCACGGCAGGGGAATACGCAGTCATAGAGCACATACTGCGCTGCGCCCGGGAAGTGTATGTTTCTCTTTGCTGTGACGCGCCGGATGAAAACGCCGACATAACCGACTTTTTTGCCAAGACAAAAAACACCTATGCCCGCATAGTCCGCCTCGCGCGGGAGTGCGCGGCTGAAATCGCGCCCCCTGTTACGCTGTGCACATCGGGCGAATACGGCAACGCGTCCGACGAGTTTGACAGATACCGTACACGCGCGCTTTCACATCTTGAATATGTTATCAGGGAACCGGCACCGGTAATTTTTGAAGGGGAGTGCGACGGCATCACGCTGTGCAGGGCATCCGGCACATACCTTGAGTGCGAATATGTCGCCGCTACAATCAAAAAGCTTATACAGGAAGAAAACTACAGATGCAGGGATATTGCCGTCATAGCACGCAATATCGGTTCATACGGCACTTCGCTTATCTCCGCTCTCAAAAAGTACGGCATAGGCATATATGAGGACTATCGCAAGAGCATAGATGTTTCACCCATAATGAATGTGCTCAGCGCCGGCGTGAGAGCGTGCGCCGACAACCTCACGAGCGAATCCATTATACGCTATCTCAAAACAGGGCTTTCGGGCTTTGACATACAGGATATATCCGAGCTTGAGAACTACTGCTACACCTGGCAGATAAACGGCAGGAAGTGGCTCTCGGAGTGGACCGCCAACCCCGGCGGCTTCTGTGACCCGGATTATATGGACAAGGAGGATATTGCTCAGCGCCTTGAAAAGCTCAATGAACTTCGCGCCGCGGTTATCGCACCGATTGCCCGTCTGAGAAAAACCCTTTCGGGAGGAGTGCAGGGGTCTGACGCGATAAAGGCCCTTTGGAGCTTTTTCTCCGAGATAAAGCTGGCGGAGAATGTAAAAGCCATGGCGGCGGAGCTTGCCGCGGACGGTGAAGACGGCGCCGTGATGGAGCTCAGAAGAAACTGGAAGATACTTTGCGGCATACTTGACGAGCTTTACGGCGTGCTTGAAAACGAAAAGGTGACCGCGTCAACTCTCAGCACCCTTATTGACCTTATGCTGTCCTGCGGCACTTCAGGCAATATTCCTCAGGGGCTTGATGAAATCACGGTCGGCTCTGCGGACAGAATCAGGGTGTCATCCCCTCGAGTCGCGTTTATCATAGGCGCCAACGAGGGAGTTTTCCCGCCCGATGTGAAGCTTGTTTCATCCCTCACGGTAAAAGAGAGGGCAAAGCTTGAAACCTACGGCATAAAGCTCAGCGACTGCGGCGAATGGCGCCTTGCGGAGGAAAACCTGATTACCTACTGCGCCCTGTGCTGCCCCACGGAGAGGCTGTATGTTTCGTGCTCATCCTGCGCCGCTGACGGCACAGAGCTTGAGACGGGCGACTTCTATAAAAAAATCAAAACCTGTTTCCCGCTCGTCAGGGAGTATGACGCCGGCGCGCTCGGCGGCGATTACTATGCCCGAGACCTTCAGCCCGCTTTTGAGCAGCTCGCGGGCTCGCCACCCGGCGTTTTCAGGGAAACGCTTGAAAAATATTTTGCGGGCAAAGAGGATTACTCCGGCCGTATCGTTGCGCTTCAGAGAGCCCAGGGCGGCAGAAATTTCAGGATTTTCAGCAGGGAAACGGCCGAGGAGCTTTTCGGCAGGAGGATGTTTATTTCGCCCTCCCGCATAGAGCAGTATTACAAGTGCGCGTTTTCATATTTCTGCAAATACGGCATCAAAGCAGCCGCGCGAAAGCGCGCGGAGCTTGACCCGATACAGATAGGCAATGTAAATCACAAGGTACTGGAGCTTCTTCTCAGCGAGCATACACGCGATGAGCTGACGGCTATGACAGGCGAGGAGGTTGCCCTCAAGGTAGCGGAATATATGCGGGCGTATTACAAGGATGTGCTCGGCTCCCCCGACGACAGAAGATTTGCCTATATTTTTGAGCATCTCGGCGAATCCATCACCGAGGTGGCGCTGCGGCTTATAGAGGAGTTTGAATACTGCAGCTTCAACCCCGTCGATCTCGAGCTTACAATCGGGTCCGACGGAGAGATTCCGCCCTATATACCCGACGGAAGCGACAATGTTTACATAATCGGCAAAATTGACAGGGTTGACACCTGCAGCGACGGACCGAACACCTATTTCAGAGTGGTTGACTATAAATCGTCCGATAAAACCTTCAGCATAAATGAAGCTGTCAACGGTATCAACCTGCAGATGCTTGTCTATCTTTTCGCCCTGTGGCAGAACGCGAGCAAAAGATACGGCGACGGTCTTACTCCCGCGGGAATCCTCTACAGGAGCGTCACGGCGGAAGCGATAAACATCAGCGCCGGCGCCGATGAGGATAAATACGAGAAAGCGCGTCTCTCCGGCTTCAAAATGAGGGGGCTCGTGCTCAGCGACAAGCGGGTTATCGAGCTGATGGAAAAGGGCTCACAAGGTGTGCTGCTGCCCGTCAGATTAAAAAAGGACGGCGAAATTGACAACAGAACGAAGGCTTATGCCATCAATCTCAAGGGCTTTGCCTCTCTCAAAAAAAAGACGGACAAGCTGATAAACGAGATGGCCGCCGCGCTCAGAAACGGGGAAACAGACGCTCTTCCGTTCAGAAAGAAGGAGGACCTTCTTTACTGCAAATACTGCGATTACAAGGCGGTATGCGGCTATGAGGATGATATGGATTCAAGGCTCTTTCCGGAAGCGGAAGGAAAGGATGTAATTGAAAATCTTGAGAACGGAGGTGACGGCGATGTCAGTAAAGTGGAATGATAATCAGCTCAAGGCCATAACGGGCAGAAACGGCACTATGCTTGTCAGCGCCGCCGCCGGCTCGGGCAAAACCGCCGTGCTCGTTGAGCGCGTGATACGCCGCCTCTGCGATGAGGAAAACCCATGCAGCATTGAGAATCTGCTCATAGTGACATTCACAAGGGCGGCAGCCGCTCAGATGAAGGACAAAATCACTGCCGCGCTGCGCAAAAAAACGGCTCAGGAGCCTCAAAACAAACGCCTTCGCAAATCGCTTTTCATGCTCCCTTATGCCAATATAAGCACCATTGATTCATTCTGCATTAACTTAGTGCGCGACAACTACCACGCGCTGGATATATCACCCGATTTTCAGATTCTCGACGGCACAAGAGAGGAGCAGCTCAGGAGCGCTGCAATCACTGCGGTTGTCAACGACTTTCACGAAAACAGGGGAGAGGAGTTCAGGTATCTCAACTCCCTTATAAACTCCGTCAAAAACGACAAAGCCGTTACCGAAACCATAAAAAAGCTCTATGAAACGTCAAGAGCATACACTTTCCCGCACCGCTTCCTGGAAAAAATAAAGAGCGATTATCTCAATCCGCTCCCCTTGACCGAATCACCGTGGGGTAAAGCGGCGATTGACAGCGCAACAAGAACTGTTAAGGAATTGCTTGACACAGTCGGAAGAGGCATCGTGTTTGCGCAGACTGACCCGGATTACGCCTGCTTCGCTGAGCAGCTCTCCGAAGACAGAGTTCAGATTGAGCGCCTTATTGATGTTGTGTTCAGCCATGACTGGGAAGCGATAAGAGAAGCTCTTTGCGCTTTCTCCGTGAAAGCTACAACCGTAAAAAACAAAGAATTGCCTGACGAAATAAACGGGTATTATCACGCTTTAAGGGCTTATGCCAGGGCCGATACCGGCCTGAAGAAAAAACTTTCATATCTTCTGTTTACAGAGGATGAACACAACCGTGCTGTTGCCGCGTCTGCACCCGCCGTAACAACTCTGATTGACGCTGTTTTTGCCTACGAAGAGAATCTCAGGGAGCTCAAAGCGCAGGCAAACGCTTACAGCTTTGACGATGTGCTTCACTTCACGCTTGATTTGCTTGTCTCGGATGACGGAGCGGGCAACCCTGTGCGCACCGAGCTCGCAAAACGTATAGCGGAGGATTATGACGAAATCCTTGTTGACGAATACCAGGATGTGAGCAAGGCGCAGGACGCTATTTTCACCGCTCTGTCAAAGGATGATACCAACCGCTTTATGGTCGGTGATGTCAAGCAGAGCATTTACGGCTTCCGCAAGGCAATGCCCGAGGTGTTTACCGACCTGAGAAAAAGCATGTTTGATTTTGACGCGGAGCACTACCCGGCGAGAGTTGACCTCTCCGCAAACTACCGCTCCCGCAAGGGCATAACCGACACGGTCAATTTCATCTTTTCTCAGCTTATGACCGAGTATGCGGGCGGGGTGGATTATGATGAGAGAGAGGCGCTCAACCCCTGCGCTTCTCTGCCGGAAAGCGGCGAAACCTGCACAGAGGTATATCTGCTTGAGGATAAGCAGCCCCAGGCGCAGGCACTCTTTACTGTAAACTACATAAAAAACGCGGTTGAAAACAAGATGCAGATTGCCGAGGGCGACGGCTTCAGAGACGCGCGCTACAGCGATTTCTGCATACTTGCCAACACAAAGAAATCCTTTTCACTGTATTCCGAAACCTTTAGAAAAGCGGGCGTTCCGCTTATTATCGGCTCGGGCCGTCAGCTGTTTGAGGCGCCGGAGGTGAGCTTCCTTATATCGCTTCTCAGGGTTATTGACAACCCGGTAAACGATGTGCCGCTCACAGCCGTAATGCTTTCGCCTGTTTACGGCTTTACCATGGACGAAGTAAGCGAAATGCGCGTTAATTCAAAAAACGACAGCGTCTGGAGCAGCCTCAATCAGTATGCGCGCTCCGGCAGCGAAAAGGCGCAGTGTTTTATAGATGAGCTTGCCCGCCTCAGGAGAATAGCAGTAAACCGCCCCGCAGGCGAATTTACGCAAAGGATAGTTGACGAATCCGGTTACAGAGCGATAGTAAGGGCTATGAGCGATCCGGATTCCCGCCTTGCCGCGGTTGAAAGGTTTATTTCAGTTGCCGCCGCTTATGAGGAAACCGGAGTTAAGGGAATATCTGCCTTTGTCAGATTTATAGACACGGTTGAGGACGGCGGTGACGGCCCCGAAATCAGCCCCTCTCTGACCGACGCCTCAAACGCGGTCACTATGTGCACCATACATAAGAGCAAAGGTCTTGAATACCCCGTTGTAATCCTGTGCGAGTGTGAAAAGGACGCGAGCAACAATTCACTCAAGGATATCGTGCTTGTGGCTGAAAACACAGGCCTCGGTATGAAGTATATTGAAAACGGAGTCAAGTTTGACACTCTCGCGCGCAATACCGTGAGCAATGAGATTTACAGGAAAGAGCATTCGGAGCGTCTCAGGGTGCTCTATGTGGCACTGACCAGACCCAAGGAAAAGCTGATTCTGCTCTCTTCCTGCGAAAACTGGAATAATAAGCTTACTTCGTGGGCCGTGAATGTCGCAAAAGGCATTAACCCGCCCGCGGGCGCCGTGCTGAATATGAACAGCTTTTCGGAAATGCTGCTTACTGCGCTGCTCAAGCACCCGGACGCTCATCTTCTCAGGAAGCTCGCGGGTGTGGATTCCTCCGTGCGTGAGAATTGCGACAGCCGAATCACTTTTGAGCTTGTTCGCGAACTTGAGCAGGAGCAGGGCGAGACTGAGGAGTATGAGGAAACCTTCGCCCCCGACCCGGCTCTGCTTGCCGAAATATCGGAGCGTCTCAGTTACGAATATCCCTACAATTCGCTGCGCGGAGTTGTGGCGAAGCGTATCGCCTCGGATTTTGAGGATGACGGCTTCGACCCGACCTATTTTGCCTCGGAAACTCCGGGATTTATCAACAAAACAGGTCTCACGCCCGCTCAGAGAGGCACGGCCACTCACCGCTTCATGCAGTACGCCGATTACCGCAGAGCGGTCAGGGACACCGAAGCTGAGCTCAGACGGCTTGTGGAGGAAGACATCCTCACGCCGGAGGAGGGCGAGGCCGTTGACGTGAAAAGCGTGCACAAATTTTTCGTTTCATCACTCGCGGACAGAATCCTTGCCCTGCCCGATGATAAGATATTCAAGGAATACGCGTTCACCGTGTCGCTTCCCCTGAGTGAGGTTTACCCCGATATTCCCGCGGATACGGCAAAGGATGAGGTTATCATAATTCAGGGTGTCGCGGACTGCGCCTTCATAGAAGACGGAGAGCTTGTAATAGTTGACTACAAAACCGACAGCGCCTCGGATGTGTCGGAGCTCGCCGTGCGCTATGCTCCCCAGCTGACCGCTTACCGCAAATGCCTTGAGCAGGCCTTCGGTATGAGAGTTAAGGAAACACTGGTGTATTCATTCAGATTCGGCACGCAGATTGAAATAAAATAGTCTTTTAATCTGTGTTTTATTGTGATACAATATAAAACGGTGAGATTATGGAAAAAGCCGGCATTAAAATTACATCATTCGCGCTGGCGCTGAATCTTGCGCTGTTTGTGACAAAGCTTTATGTGGGAATCAGCACCGGCTGTCTTGCCGTTTACTGCGACGGCATAAATAACCTTGCGGACTCCCTCGCCTGCGGCATAGCGGTATTCGGCTTCGCGGCGGCAAGGCGTCTGACGCAGGAGCAGAGCCTGCGCGCGCAGAGCCTGGTTTCTTTTGTCACGGCTCTTGCCGTGGCGTTAACAGGAGCTTACTTTGCCTACCAGGGCGCTGAAAAGCTTCTGTATCCCACCCTCGTTTCATTCCGCGTAAACTACGCGGTGATGGTTGCGGTAACGGCGGGAGTCAAGCTCGCCATGGGCTTCTTTTTCCGCAGAGCTTATGTCAGAACACCTTCACCGGTGTATAAGACCATAATGCTTGACTGCTTTATGGACTGCGGAATCACCCTTTGCGCGCTGATGAGCTTCGGCCTGTCCGAAAAACTGAATTTTGCAATTGACGGAATTATTTCCGTTTTTATTGGCGTGTTTGTCGCAATCGGAGCGATAAAGACGCTTAAAGAGCAGACCCGTTATTTAATCGGGAATTAAGGAGCGGTATCTATGAAAGAAAAGAAAGAAAAAATCAAAAAGAGCGGCAAGCAGAAGTTTGTTACCTTTCTTAAGGTAATAGGCATAATCGTGCTTGCGCTGGCGGTTATCGCGGCTGTTGTAGCCCTGCTTAACGTGCTGAGCAGCCGGTCAAACAGGAATTTCATAAAGACGATTCCCGCCGTTGAATACGAGAATCAGCTTGAGCCCGTCATAGGCGAAGACGGTTTCTACACCTTTGAAACCGACAGCGACCTCAGAGTGATGCAGCTTACCGATATACACATCGGCGGCGGTATTCTCAGCGCTAAAAAGGATAACCTCGCCATCAACGCCGTGAGCGCCATGGTCGCCGCCGAAAAGCCGGACCTTGTTGTAGTAACGGGCGACATTGCCTACCCGGTGCCTTTCCAGTCTCTCACCTTCAACAACAAGACAGGCGCCGTGACCTTCGCGCTTCTTATGGAAAAGCTCGGGGTTTACTGGGCCCCCGCTTTCGGCAATCACGACACCGAAGCATACTCCTACTACACAAGAGAGCAGATTTACTCCGTATATACAAGCGGCGAATACCCCCACTGCCTTATGCAGGCGGGTCCCGAAGATGTTTCGGGCACCGGTAACTATGTTATAAACGTAAAGAAATCAAGCGGCGAAATCACACAGAGCCTGTTTATGATGGATTCCCATTCATACACAGATAACGACTATTTCGGTATGCTCTGGAAATATGACACCTTCCACGAGGATCAGGTGAAGTGGTATGAGGATACCCTTAACTCTCTCACTGCCGAAAACGCCGGAGTTACCCCCAAGTCCCTTGTGTTCTTCCATATTCCCGTTCCCGAATTCAAGCAGGCTTATGATGAGTGGGCGGCAAACGGATTCAAGGACACCGAAAACGTCAAATATGTTTACGGCTACGCCGGCGAGCATAAGACGGTTGTTTACGCCAGCGCGCATAATTACGGCTTCTTTGACAAGGTCAAAGAGCTCGGCTCCACCCAGGCGCTATTCTGCGGTCACGACCATCTGAACAACATCGCGCTTGACTATGAAGGCGTGCGTATGGCTTACGGCTATTCCGTTGACTATCTTGCCTATGTCGGCATTATGAAATACGGCCTGCAGCGCGGCTGCACCATGATTGATGTGAAGCCCGACGGCACATACGAGGCGACGCTTGAAAACTACTACCAGGATAAGTACGCTCCCGTCCGGCCCAAGGAAGAGGTGCTTATGGAGCAGATGAACGATGACGCCGGTGAGGTTTACGAATAATTTTATCCCGGCGCGGGAGTGCAATCCGGAAATAAATGAATAAAATAAAAAAGCTCTCCCGCCGGGAGAGCTTTTTAAATACCGGGTTTGAATATCGGAGGCCTATGACAGCGGCAGGCCTTCCTTATCCTTGAAGTCGCCCTGTATTATTGCAACCGCGTCCATCAGCACGCCTACAAAAAACAGCCCCATAGTCATTGCGTAGAGCATGCCTTTTTTGCTGTTGCCCACATAGTATTGATGGGCGCCTATCCAGCCGAAAAACAGGCAGAGAATGAGCGCGGTGCTCTTTTTGCACTTGCTCTTTTTCGGCATAAGATAAGCCAGGTCAAAGGGCGAGGGGGCGGAGGATTTTTTGTTCATCGCCATATCGGCAAGCAAAAGCTCCTGCGCGCTGTAGCCTTTTCCGCTCAGGTCGATTTTTTTATTTTCTCCCTCCCCGCCGGACGAATCCGCCGTAACGGTGGGCTTATATACTTTGTTGGCGTTTTCCATCCCCTCGCGATAGCCGCAGCCGGGGCAGGATTTGCCGAAATACTTTTTGTCGCATTTGGGGCAGAGCTTGCCGTCGTTGCCGGCCTCCACTCCGCAGTTCGGGCAGAAGGCGGCGTCATATATCTCGGAGCAGTTGCTGCATTTCCAGCTCAGGAAATCCGATGAGCATTCGGGGCATTTTTCAAAGGAGTTATCGCACTCCGCTCCGCAGGAGGAACAAACCTTCATTTTTTTCACCTCGAAGAAATAATATCACAAAGCGGGCATTTGTTCAAGATATCTTTACGCGTTTGTTGTGTATAAGCACAATCAGAGCGGTTATCCCCATAAAAAGAGATATGCCGAAAACGAGCAATACCGCTATTATTCCGTAGGCGGCGGCAGTGTTCATGCTTTCGTCTCCACGGACAGCCTGCCAAACGAAGGCGGGGTTATAGAACGGGTACGGGTAGTATTCAGGGTCCGAAAAGGCTCCTCTGATAATTGAGAAAACCGAGTAAATAAAAGGATAAACTCCCGAGAGCAGCACGCACTTTTTGCCGAGCTTTTCGTTACGGAAAGGGAAAAACCACAGCGCGAGTGCGAGGGGAGGCATTATCATATGGTAATAGACCTGTATGAAAGACTGCATCGCGTGATAGGCGCCGTCCCACTTGAGGGGAGGAGTAAGCTTCATCGGGAAGCCTGCGCAGTAGGTGACCCCCGCCACAAGCACATAAACCGTGACAAGAGCGCCCGCGCAGGAGTTAAAGCCGATTTTCTTTGCCTTTTCGCAGCCGCAGATTCCGAGCCCTGCGCAAAGGAAATAAACATAAGCAAAGAAGTTGGACTGCACTGTAAAATATGACAGTATATTGTATTTCCCGTAGTTTACGGGAGAATACTGAGCGTCATACTCATAGATATAATGGCACAGGCGGTGGGCGATAAGAGCGAAGCCCAGCAGGGCAAAAGCAATCAGAAAGGCCCCGACCGCCCTGTTTTTTGCAATTCTTTTTTCCGTAAGAAACACCCCGCTTTCCGGTTATATAATATATCTTTTTTCATCTGTCTTCAAGCTCTTTGCCGCGTTTTGAGCGGGATTCGCTCATTTTTCTTTTCCCGTTATTTGATACGTTTTTAATATTTTGTAAATTTTTTCTTTATCACCACTATATATTGTGCTTTTTGCTTGCATTTTATAAAAGAATATGATAAAATTTCATCTGTATATAGCGCAGGGTTAGTATATCGGTAATACGGACGCTTCCCAAGCCTCAGCGGCGGGTTCGACTCCCGTACCCTGCTCCAGACGGGCTGTATAAAATCAAACTCCGAGCCTCATCGGCGTTTCATCATATACAGCCCGTTCAACTTAAACACCACGGAGGATATCCGATAATGAGTTATATGTACCGGACGAGGGAATTCGGTAATATAAAAGAAATGATAGACCAGTCTGTGTCACTCTACTCCGGAAAAAACGCTTTCAGGGTAAAGAGAGACGGGCAGATTATCTGCATCACATATAAAGAGTATTCCGAAAAAATCAACGGGATGATTACAGCCCTGCTTGAGCAAGGTTATTCCGATTCCAAAATCGCAATCTGTGCCAACAACTGCTATGAATACTGCCTTACATATCTTTCGGCAGTCTGCTCGGGCAATGTCATAGTGCCTGTAGATAAAGAGCTGCACGAGGAGGACATAACCGGTATTCTCGAAGCGTCCGACTCCGAGGTGCTTATCTGCGATGATTATTTCCTCAAAAGAAATGATATTTCTCATTTTTCGAAATACAGGATTTTATATATCGGCAGTGACGAAAAATACGCCGGTCTTGAGAGCTTTGACTCTTTTGTACAAAAAGGCATGGAGCTCAACTCATCCGGCAAAGAGCTTTACAAAGACGTGAAGCAGGACCCTGAAAAGCTCTGCACTCTGCTTTTCACTTCAGGCACCACGGGCACTTCAAAGGGCGTTATGCTCTGCCAGCGCAACTTTGTGTTTGAAATAATCGCGGCGATGAAGGTTGTTAAAATAAACCCCGAAGACTGCGGCATTTCGCTTCTGCCCCTTCACCACACATTTGAGAGCTCCATTATGATATTCTTCGCTGTTTACTGCGGCGCCGAGGTCACCTTCTGCGAGAGCCTCAAGTATGTGCTCAAGAACATGTCGGAGTTTAACCCGAGCGTGTTTGTCGCAGTGCCTCTGCTGCTCGAAACCGTGCACAGACGCATAATGAAAACCGTGAGGAAAAAGGCTCACGGAGAGCTGCTCTTCCGCACCGGTACCGTGCTCACACGCGCGGCGGGCAAGGTGGGCATTGACCTGAGGAAGGTGTTCTTCAAGGAAATCCAGGAAACTTTCGGCGGCAATATGCGCCTTATCATCTGCGGCGGAGCGCCGATAAACCCCCAGATTATCAAGGACTTTGACGCTTTCGGCATACAGGTCATATTCGGCTACGGGCTCACGGAGTGCGCCCCTCTCGCAATCCTGAATAATGACTTTGTCCGCTCAACCGACTCAATCGGAGTGCCTCTGCCCGGAGTTGATACAAAGATAATCAACAGAGACGAGAACGGCATCGGCGAGCTTTGCGTAAAAGGCGGCATGGTAATGCTGGGTTATTACAAAAACCCGAAGGCAACCGCCGAGGTGCTCGATGAGGACGGTTTCTTCCATACGGGCGACATGGGGTATGTGGACAGCAAGGGTCATTATCATATAACCGGCAGATGCAAAAATGTTATCGTCACAAGCAACGGTAAAAATATATATCCCGAAGAGCTCGAATACCATCTTTGCAAGAGTGATTTCATCGCCTCCGCGATGGTCGAGGGCAAGGAGGATGAGCACGGCGAGCTGCAGGTGCACGCTCAGATTTACCCCGACAAGGCGGAAATAAAGGAATTCCTCGATAAGGAGCCTTCCGAGGAAGAGGTAAAGGCCGTAATCAAAAAAGTAATAGATAATGTAAACGAATCCGTGCCCGGCTTCAAAAAGATTAAGAGCTACTATATACGCACCACGGAATTCATAATGACGACCACCCAGAAAATCAAGCGAAACGACAACAAACAGAAATAAAAATTCAAAACCCGCAGGAAAATGCCGGTTGTTCATAAACCAGTAATTTAAAAATTGTTACTGCGAACTGTTTACAGGGTTGGTAAAAATACAATAGCAAAGCAACAGACTCCGGAAGCATTTAACGCAACCGAAGTCTGTTATTTTATATTCCTATCTAA
>JAEELT010000053.1 GCA_016282855.1 Clostridiaceae bacterium
GTATATCTCTCTGAATTCCTCGGGAGTCGTCTTTCTCGCGGGCTCCTGTTTTCCGTTTACAAAGGTGCAGGCGTTTGAGTTGTTTATGTCGTGGTTGCCGTTTGTGACAAAAACGGGTATGCCGGTTTCGGCCTGCCAGTCCTCAAGAATTTTCGCGAGAGCGACGTGCGCTTCATACTCGCCGTCCTTGGTAAGGTCGCCCGGAATAAGCAGATAGTCCGCCCCGTCCTTTTCGGCGTTTTCAAGCACTCCGGCAAGGGCGTTGTTGACGAGAGAATAGTTCTCGGCGTATTCCTTGCTTGAGTAATAAGTAAACTCCTTGTAGGCGTCGCAGTTGTTGCCCTTGAGACTGTCACCGTAGATATGCACATCCGAGAAAACTCCGAGGTGGATTGTCGTCTCCTGCGCAAAGGCGATATAAGGCAGGCACGAGAGCAACAGCGCAAGCACCGTTATGACTGCCGTGATTCTTATTGTGAGCTTGCTTTTCATTTTTATTTCCTCCGCTTATATCTGTTTAAGGAGCGGCCCCACTCCTCCTATAGCTTTGGGAATGCAGCTGAGCATCTGCCTCACGCCGCCCTTCTCGCCGTTGAGAAGCTTGCACAGACCGTCGGCCATTTTCTCGCTGAAAACGCCGCCGCTCATGCTCATAAAGTCGCGGAACGGAACCTGCAGGGCGATTGCCTGCGCAAAGCCGGCGGGAACAACCTTGCACAGAAGGTTGAACATCTTTTTGCCGTTCTTTGTCCTCTTAGCGCTCTCGAAGCAGTCGGCTATCGTGACGGGCGCGCCGGCATCATAATCGTTTGCGGGAATATCTCTGCCGAGCAGGGCCCTGAACTGCTCATCGGGCACAGACTGCACATCGGCAGTGTAATAATTCGGCGCGCACTCCCTGTAGTCGGGTATTTCGGCGGGTGCCGCGTTTACGGTAATGCCTGCCGAGAGGCGGATATCAGCGCTCGATGCGCCTACGAGTATGTCAAACTCTCCGCTTTCAACGGTCCAGTCGCCTGCTTTCACATTATAAAACGCGAAAGCTCTTCTGCCGAGAGTCATTTCGATTTCTTTCTCTTCGCCGGGCTCAAGATAAACCTTCTTGAAGGCCTTGAGCTCTTTTACCGGGCGGAATACGGTGCTTTCTTTATCCGCAACATAGAGCTGGGCGATTTCGGCGCCAGCGACAGAGCCGGTGTTCTTTACGGTGAATCTGACTTTGATTTCGTCATTTTCATCGGCCTCGGTCTTATCAAGCGATAAGCCGGAGTATTCAAAGCTTGTGTAAGAAAGGCCGTAGCCGAAGGGGTAGCGCACCGCCTTGCCCGCCTTGTCATAATATCTGTAGCCGATATATATGCCTTCTCTGTGCTCAACGGTTGCGGGGTTGCCGGGGTAGTTGCGGTAAGCCGGGGTGTCGGCGTAGGTCAGCGGATAGGTTTCGGGAAGCTTGCCGGAGGGGTTGACCGCTCCGGAGAGAATGTCGGCAACGGCTCCGCCGCCCGCCTGACCGCCGAGGTATGAGTTGAGAATCGCTCTCACATCGTCATTCCACGGCATCTCAACGGGTGAGCCGCCAGCGAGCACAACCACGGTATTCGGGTTTGCCGCCGTAACCTGCTTAACAAGCTCGTTGTGAGAGGCGGGGAGGTTCATATGCTGCCTGTCAAAGCCCTCCGACTCAAAATCATCGGTAAGGCCGATAAATACCACAGCCACATCGCATTTTGCCGCAAGCTCCGCGGCGGCTGCGATAAGAGGAGGATTCTTCTTCTCTTTCTTGATTGACTTCTCATAGCCCTGGGCGTATTCAAGGTCAAAGCCCATTGCGCTCAGCTCATCAAAAGCGCAGTCTATCTTTGTGGGATTTATCTGGGATGAGCCTGCTCCCTGGTATCTGGGATTCTTTGCCATATCGCCGATTACCGCTATCTTTTTGCTCTTGTCAAGCGGAAGTATGCCGTCGTTTTTGAGAAGCACCATGGATGCCGCGGCAATCTTTCTGGCAAGAGGCTGATCGTCCGCGTCATTGTATTCATAATTATCCTGTGCGCCGTCCGCACACTTTTTGATAAGGTTCAGCACGTTGAGCGCTCTCTCGTCAAGCACGGCCTCGTCAAGCTCGCCGTTTTTGACCGCCTTCACTATCTTAGCCGCTCCGGAGCCGAAGGATGAGGGCATTTCGAGGTCATTGCCGTTTTTGAGGCCGAGCACTCTGTCGTTGACGGCTCCCCAGTCGCTGACAACCACGCCGTCAAAGCCCCACTCGTCACGCAGTATCTCAATCTGCGTGTGTCTGTTTTCGGAGCCGTGAACCTCGTTGATTCTGTTATATGAGTTCATCACGGTCCAGGGCTTCGCCTTTTTGACCGCTATTTCGAAACCGGTGAGGTAGATTTCCCTGAGCGTTCTCTCGTCAAGCACTTCGCTCACGGTCATTCTTCTTGTTTCCTGGCTGTTTACGCAGAAATGCTTGAGTGAGGTCCCCACGCCCATACTCTGCACGCCGTCAATGAGACCTGCCGCCATCTCGCCGGCAAGAACGGGGTCCTCAGCGAAATACTCGAAGTTTCTGCCGCAAAGGGGGCTTCTTTTCATATTGATACCGGGGCCCAGGAGCACGCCGACTTTTTCTTTGAGGCACTTTTTGCCGAGTGCCTTACCCATCTCTTTTAACAGTTCGGGATCCCAGGATGCCGCGGTTGTCGCCGCCGTGGGATAGCAGATTGAGGGCACGCTCGCCGTGAGACTTGAGCCGGTTTTATTATAGTCCTTCTTGCGCAGTCCGTGAGGTCCGTCGCAGACCATAACCTCGGGGATGCCGTATTTTTCAAAATCTTTAAGATGCCAGAAATCCTTGCCGTCGCATATCGCGGCTTTTTCTTCCGTCGTCATCTGAGCGAGTAATTCTTTGGGATCCTTCATTGGTTTTCGTCCTCCTTGATTTTTTCCGTAATACCCAGAACATATTCGGCGTTTCCGCCTTCAAGCTCATCAACTGAGCCCAGTTTCCTTCTGATAATCGTGTTTCTTTTGCCGGCCTCATCGAGAGCGCTGCCGGCCTCGTCGATTTTGCGCCTCGCTTTTGTGAGCAGCTCTCCGAATTTGTCATACTGCTGCTTTGCCGCCGCGAGCACGGCCGTTATTTCGCTCGCCTTTTCGTTTATTGCCACCGCCCTGAATCCCAGCGAAAGCGAATTGAGCAACGCCGTAATCGTGCCGGGCCCGGCGAGCATCACATTGTATTCGTGCATAACTTTCTCGGGCACGCTGCTTGAGGCGGAATAAGCCTCGGCGTAAAGCCCCTCGGTGGCGAGATAAAGGATTGCGAACGGGGTTGTCACCGGAACATTTATATATTTTGAGACCTCCCTGGCCTCTGCCGTTATTCTTGTTTCAAGAGCCTTCCTCGCTGCGGCGAGAGCGTCCGCGTCTCCCGTGCGGGCAGCCTCGGATATGCGCGCGTAATCCTCAAGCGGGAATTTTGAGTCAATCGGCAGGTAGGTGACCGAACCGTCGTTTGACGGGATTCTGACCGCAAACTCCACTCTGTCGCCCGAGCCCCCGTGCGGCGCGAAATTCTTTTCGTACATACCGGGAATGGTCTGGTCGAGAACGGAGCCGAGCTGAACCTCCGCCCAGGTACCTCTCGCCTTCACGTTTGCGAGCACTCTGTTGAGGCTGTTCACGCTGCCCGTGACTCCGCTTGAAAGCTCCTTGACCTCCCCGAGGGATTTATAGACGCTTTCAAGACGGTCCGAAACGGTTCTGAACGAGGCGTCGAGGCGGGTTGAGAGCGTTTCGCTGAGCTTTTCGTCAACCGTTGTCCGCATTTCCTCAAGCTTCTTTTCGTTGCCGTCGCTCATTTCTTTGATTGACCGGGAAATCTGCTCAGTCTGCTTTTCGTTTTGCTCCGAGTTTTCCTTTATCATCTGCACAAGCGCTCTGCCCACAGCGTTTTCGAGCCTCGCCTGTCTGTCGGAGTTTTCTACCCTGAGCGCCTCCATCTTTTTGTTGACACCGTCTATCGCCTCTCCGGTTTCGCGCCTCATCTGTGCCTGGGCCAGGCTCTGCTCTCTGCGTGAGCGCTCAAATTCTCTGCCGAGCTCAGCCGAAAGGTCTTCTATTTCATTTTCAAGCTTTTCCGCTTTTTTACCGGCTCCGGAGAGCCTTGCGGCCGTAACGGTCAGGATGATGAGCAAAACAAGATTCAGCGCTCCCAAAACCGCCGCGGCAATCAGCAGGGGGTTATCCAGAAAGCAACCCTCCCCTATTATAAAAATTATAGATAGTTTATTATATCATCCGCATTTTTCAGGCGCAAGGTTGAACCGCATACAAAATCGCGCCCGCGTTTTATGCACATTCTACAAAAAAGCGCCGTTTTCTCTGTGTTAATTGATTTATACAATATATAATTCTTGACTGAATTTAATTTTTGTATTATATTAAAATGTGATATTTATCGGCTGCCACCGGTATGCCGAATTGAAGGAGGAAAACATAATGAAAGTATTTATGATAGGCGGCACAGGCCTGCTCGGTTGCGAAGCTGCAAGGATTTTCATCGAGCGCGGCCACCAAGTAAAGAGCGTTGCTCTGCCTCCGCTCCCCGAAGGCGCTCCCATCCCCGAGGAGATGGATATTGAGTTCTGCAACATATACGAAAAAACCGATGAAGAAATCAAAGCGATGATGGAAGGCTTTGACTGCTTCGTTTTCGCAGCAGGCGTTGATGAGCGCGTTGAGTTCCCCGCCCCCGTTTATGATGCCTACTATAAGTTCAACATAGCTCCCCTTGAGCGCATACTGCCCCTTTGCAAGCAGGCAGGTCTCACAAAGGCGGTCATTCTCGGCTCCTACTTCTCCTATCTTGCCAAAGAGCGCCCCGACCTTAAGCTCACCGAGAAGCATCCTTACATCCGCAGCCGTATAGACCAGGAAAACATGGCCTTCTCCTTCGCGGATGATAACTTTGATGTTGCCGTGCTTGAGCTGCCCTACATTTTCGGCACACAGCCCGGCAGAAAACCCGTCTGGGTTATACTCATTGAACAGATAAAGCGCATGGACAAACTCCCCTGCACCCTTTACCCGAAGGGAGGCACCGCGATGCTTACCGTGCGTCAGGTGGGCGAAGTCATCGTGGGCGCCGCGGAGAAATCCAAGGGCGCAAAGGCGTGGCCCATCTCAATGTACAATATGAAATGGGATGAATTCCTCAAGATTGTCTATGCCGCGAGAGGTATGGGCGAAAACCGCAAGATAATAGGCATCCCCCCGTGGATGATGCGTATGGGTCTCGGCGGAGTTGTCAAAGAGTACAAAGAAAAGGGTATCGACAGCGGTATTGACCCGATGGGTCTGCCCGAGATTATGGATATAAACCTCTTCATTGACCGCAAGTACAGCGAAGAGCTCGGCGCCACCGAAGACGATATCAAAGCCGCTATCTATGATTCAATCAAGGTCAGCGTTGCCTCTTATGAAGGCAAGGTCAAGCTCCTTGAAATGAAAGGCGAATAATACCGGCAATGCGGGGGGGCTGCGGAGTAAACGGAGTTTGCTTCAAAGCTTCGCCCGCCCCTTTCTTATATCAACCCCAATAATCAGAGAGGATTATCATAATGGAAACCAAGAAATATGTATCCGGCAAAGAAAGATGGATGTACGCGCTGGGCGCGGGCGGTCAGGGTATGATATACGCTATGATGTCCAGCTACATCAGCGACTACTATCTCAATGTGCTGCAGCTTACCCCGATGTTTGTGCTCCTGCTCATGCTTCTCGCGAGAGTCTGGGACGCGATCAACGACCCGCTTATGGGCATAATCGTTGACTCACGCACCACAAAGTGGGGCAAGATGAAGCCCTATATCCTTTTTGCTTCTCTGCCCATAGCCGCGCTCACGCTGCTGATGTACGCGAGCCCCTCAATCACGGGCACTCAGCTTATGATATTCTCAGCCGCGGTCTATGTGCTCTGGGGTATGAGCTACACCATGGCGGATGTTCCGTTCTGGTGCCTGCCCAATGTAATGACCCCCAACGCGGAGGAAAGAAGCTCGGTTATTTCTTTCACGAAGATTATCAACAGCATCGGCTCGGCCCTGCCCGAAGTATTCTTCCTTGTCGCGGGCTTCACCCTTCCCAAGCTGCTTGATACATCCGACCCGCTCGCCTTTGATAAGAAAAGGTATTTCATAATCGCCTGCGCGGTTGTCGGCATAGGAATAATCCTCTATGTCAATTCCTATTTCCACGTGAAAGAGAGAGTTCTGCCCCCCATTAAGAAACGCGCGCCGGGCGAGCCCTCAAAGCTCAAGAGGCTCTTCACCTGCAAGCCGATGATGCTCGTGCTGCTTATGGGCGTGCTTTCAAGCGGCAGATATATGGTGCAGGCGGCCGCAATCCACGTGGCAAGGTACTCCTTCTATATAGGACCCGCGCTTGAAGGCTTATCGCTTGAGGAGCGCACCGCGGCCATCAACGCGAGCATTTCCTCCGTAAAAACCATATTCCAGGTCTGCGCTATTGTCGGCATGTTCGGCGCAATGCTGTTTATGCCTTATGTGATGAAGAAGGTTGACTACAAGAAAATAGTCATAGTCACCTGTCTGGCGGGCGCCGTGGCAAGCGCCGGCACCACTCTTATCGGCTGGTTTACCTCAAACCTTTATGTGTGCATCCCCTTCATCATCATCTCCTGCATCCCTCTGGGCGTTATAAATGTTGTCACCTTCGCTATGATATGCGACTGCCTCGACTATATGGAGGTCACCACAGGCTACAGAGACAACGGCCTGGGCTCCGCAATAAGCGGATTCATAAACAAAATCGGCAACGCACTCTCCACAAGCGGCATTATTGTGATGTATATGCTTATCGGCTTCAAGCCCGAGGAGATGCTTTCGTCCACGGCAATAACCGCCGCGACAGACCTGACGCATTCGCAGAATTTCGCGATTTTCTCCCTTGTGTCAATCGTTCCCGGTGTGAGCATGCTCCTGTGCGCACTGCCGATGTTCTTCTATAAGATTTCAGGCAAAGAAAAGCAGAGAATGCTTGAGGAGCTTGCCGCAAAGCGCGAGGCTGAAGGCCTTGTAATCAACGAATAATCTAAACAGAATTCCGGTGAATATCTTGTCCGATAAAAAATCATTGAGAAATATTGCCATAATCGCTCACGTTGACCACGGCAAAACCACGCTGGTTGACGAAATGCTCAAGCAGAGCGGCACCTTCCGCGCAAACGAACAGGTTGCCGAGAGAGTAATGGACTCAAACGACCTTGAGCGCGAAAGAGGCATTACCATACTTTCAAAAAATACTTCCGTGCATTACAAAGGCACAAAAATAAATGTTGTTGACACTCCCGGCCACGCCGACTTCGGCGGCGAGGTGGAGCGCATCCTTATGATGGTTGACGGCGTACTCCTGCTGGTGGACGCCTTTGAGGGCTGTATGCCCCAGACCCGCTTTGTGCTCAAAAAAGCTCTCGGCCTTAAAAAGACCGTGCTCGTTGTCATCAACAAAATAGACCGCCCCAACGCCAGACCGGCCGAGGTGGTTGACGAGGTGCTCGATTTGTTCATAGACCTCGGCGCGGACGAAGACCAGCTCGACTTTCCCGTGGTTTACGCCAGCGCGCGCGACGGCTACTCATCTCTCGACCCCGATGTGCGCGAGGGTGATATGCAGCCGCTCTTTGACGCCATACTCGAAAATATCAACCCTCCCGCAGGAGACCCCGACGGTCCGCTCCAGTGCCTGTTTTCATCTCTTGACTATGATGATTATGTGGGCAGAATAGGCGTGGGCAGGATAGAGCGCGGCAAAATCAGGCGCAACCAGACCGCCGTTCTGTGCAAAACCGACGGCACGCAGAAGAGCGTTAAAATATCCCGCCTTTACCAGTTTGAGGGTCTGAGCCGCACCGAGTGCGAGCAGGCCGAAGCCGGCGACATTATCTGCGTGAGCGGCATAGAGGGAATAAATATCGGGGAGACTCTATGTGACCCCGAGCATATCGATCCCCTCCCCTTCATCAAAATTGACGAGCCCACAATCTCTATGAATTTCATAGTAAACGACAGCCCGTTCGCGGGCAAAGAGGGCAAATTCGTCACCTCCCGCAATCTGCGCGACCGTCTCTTCAAAGAGGTTGAAACAAACGTTTCAATGCGCGTTGAGGAAACCGACAACACCAACACCTTCAAAGTCAGCGGCAGAGGCGAGCTCCACCTTTCAATTCTCATAGAGACAATGCGCCGCCAGGGCTATGAGTTCCAGGTTTCACGCCCCAAGGTTATTCTCAAGGAGATTGACGGGCAGATATATGAGCCGATGGAGCTGCTCATAATCGAAGTGCCCGAAAACTATGTCGGCGTTGTTATTGAAAAGCTGGGCTCCCGCAAAGCGGAGCTCGAGAATATGGGAGCGCGCGAGGGCGGCTCCACACACCTTGAATTCAAAATACCTTCAAGAGGTCTCATAGGCTACCGCTCCGAATTCCTTACCGACACCAACGGAAACGGCATTATGAACCAGCTGTTTGACGGCTACAAGCCTTATAAAGGCGAGATTACGTCGGGCGAGCGGGGGTCAATCATCGTGCACGAAACCGGTGTTTCCTCCGCCTACGGGCTTTTCAACACCCAGGACAGAGGCCGCCTTTTCATAGGCCCCGGTGTGGATGTTTACGAGGGCATGATTGTCGGCGAAAGTGCCAAGAGCGATGATGTGACCTGCAACGTATGCAAGCTCAAGCATCTCACAAACACCCGCGCGAGCGGCTCAGACGACGCTTTGCGCCTGGTGCCTCCTAGCGTGATGAGCCTTGAGCAGTGTATGGAATTTATAAAGGATGACGAGCTGCTGGAGGTTACCCCCTCCTCACTCAGGCTCCGCAAGAAGATTCTCTCAAAGGAGCAGAGAATGAAACAGCAGTTCAGAAACAAGCAGTAATATGAATTATATCAGAAGAGCCGTCGCTCTGGGCAGCTTTGACGGCCTGCATAAAGGACATAAAGCAGTGCTTGCCTGCGCTCTCTCTTACGGGGAGCGCGGGCTTGTGCCCTGTGCCCTTCTCTTTGCCTCCCATCCCCTGCTCACTCTCACGGGCTGCGCGCCCGAGGAAATACTGCAAAGCTCTGTAAGAGACAGGCTGCTTTACGGTATGGGAGTTGAAGAGAAGTTCATTGATTTCACCGAAGTCTGCGCTATGTCCCCCGACGAATTCTTTGAAGAAATACTTGTAAAGAGGCTCTCGGCCGGCGCTGTCTGCTGCGGCGAAAACTACCGCTTCGGCTCAGGCGGGGCGGGCGGCGTTAAGGAGCTTAAAGCCCTTTGCGAAAAAAACGGCGTCTCTCTCACGGTTGCCCCTACCGTAATGTTCGGCGGGGAGCCCGTCAGCTCCACAAGAATACGCTTTGCCGTAAAGCAGGGAGACATACCGCTCGCAAATGCCATGCTCGGCAGGCCCTTCTGCTACGAAGCCGTTGTGAAGCACGGTTACCGCAGGGGTCACCTCATAGGCGCCCCCACAATAAATCAGTATTTTGACAGCGGATTTATAGTTCCCGAAACCGGTGTTTACGCGAGCTCTGTTGTTCTGGGCGGCAGAGAATACGCCGGAGTTACCAATATCGGCAGGCGTCCCTCCTTTGAAAATGAAGATCTTCGCAGCGAAACCTGCATTCTCGGCTTTGACGGCGACTTATACGGCGAATGCGTGCAGGTGAATCTGTTTGAATATATCAGGGGTGAAATAAAATTCCCCGATATGGACCGGCTGAAGGCTCAGATTTCGCTCGACGCGGAAAAGGCAATCTCAATATTTGACAACCGGGGTGATTTTGATGTATGACAGCTTTGAAAAACTGAGGGATGACTGCATGCAGTGCCGCAGGTGCGGTCTGTGCGAAACGCGCACCAACCTCGTTTTCGGCGTCGGTAACGAAAACGCCGAGGTTATGTTTGTGGGCGAAGGGCCCGGCAGAAACGAGGACCTGCAGGGCGAGCCCTTTGTGGGCAGAGGCGGGCAGCTGCTCGACAAATACCTTGAATATATTGACCTTGACAGGCATAAGAATATTTATATTGCCAATATGGTAAAATGCCGTCCTCCCGAAAACAGGGACCCTTCTGAGGAGGAGCAGGACTGCTGTATCGGCTGGCTGCGTGAGCAGACCAGGCTGATCAGACCCAAAATCATAGTATGCCTCGGCAGAATCTCCGCAAAAAGGCTCATAGGCAAGGATTTCCTTGTCACCAAAGAGCACGGGGTATTCAAAGAGAAAGGCGGCATGCTGTTTATGGGCACCTTCCACCCTGCCGCCCTGCTGAGAAATCCCAATAACAAGCCTTTGGCGCTGGAGGATTTTATTTCTTTAAGAGAAAAAATATGGGAAGTCTGTGATCACACCTATGATGTACACCGCTGAAAACTATGATGTGATAGTAATAGGAGCGGGGCACGCCGGCATTGAGGCGGGCCTTGCCTGCGCACGCCTCGGAGTAAAAACGGCCGTGTTTACCGTAAACCTTGACTGGGTCGGAAATATGCCGTGCAATCCCTCCATAGGCGGCACATCCAAAGGTCATCTTGTAAGAGAGATTGACGCGCTCGGCGGCGAAATGGGCATAGCGGCGGACGCGAACACGCTCCAGTCACGTATGCTCAATCTCGGCAAAGGACCCGCCGTACACTCGCTGAGGGCTCAGATTGACCGCAGAGCTTATTCGGATTATATGAAGGGTACGCTCGAAAAGCAGGAAAATCTCTACCTGAGGCAGGGTGAAATTGTTGATATTATAAAAGACAGCGATATGTGGGAGGTCACCACGCGCCTTGAAGCAAAGCACAGGGCAAAGGCCGTGATTCTCGCCACAGGCACCTTCCTTGCAGGCAGAGTATATATAGGCGATGTTTCCTATGAAAGCGGGCCGGACGGTATGTTCCCCGCATGCGAGCTTGCCGTTTCACTCAAAAAGCTCGGTGTGCCCACCAGGAGATTCAAAACGGGCACTCCCCCGCGCGTAAACAGGAGAAGCGTTGATATTTCGGCCCTCGAACCGCAGTACGGCGATGAGAAAACTGTGAATTTCTCTTTTCTCAAAAAGGATTCTCCCCGCAACAAACTCCCCTGCTACATAGCCTTCACCGGGGAGGAAACAAAGCGCATCATACTTGAAAATCTGCACCGCTCCCCTCTTTACAGCGGCAAGATTGACGGCATCGGTCCGAGATACTGCCCGAGCATTGAAGATAAAATCGTGCGCTTTTCAGAAAAGGAGCACCATCAGATATTTGTTGAGCCCTGCGGCGAAAAGACAGACGAAATGTATCTGCAGGGTCTCTCCTCTTCCCTGCCCGAGGATGTGCAGCTTAAAATAGTCCACTCCATACCCGGGCTCGAAAAAGCCGAGTTCCTGCGCACCGCCTATGCCATAGAGTATGACTGCGTGGATCCTCTCGCCCTTCGTCAGACCCTGGAATTCAAGGATTTCGACGGGCTTTACGGGGCAGGTCAGTTCAACGGCTCAAGCGGATATGAGGAGGCTGCGGCACAAGGTCTTGTGGCAGGCATAAATGCTGCCCTCAAGATTCTCGGCAGAGAGCCGATGATACTTGACAGGACAACCTCTTATATAGGCACTCTTATAGATGACCTTACCACAAAGGGCTGCGCCGACCCCTACAGAATGATGACCAGCCGCTCAGAATACCGTCTGATTCTCAGGCAGGATAATGCCGACAGACGGCTTACGGAATACGGCTACCTCGCGGGGCTTATATCCGAGGAGCGCTATGCCGCTTTCAGGGAAAAGCTCGCAATGATTGAAAACGAGAAAGAAAGGGTCAAAACCGTATCAATAAAGAAATCCCCCGAGCTTGATGAGCTGCTTGTTTCACGTGGAACAGTGCCGCTTGAAAAGGGGCTGAAAATGGCTGAGCTGCTCAAAAGGCCTTGTGTGGATTACGATTTACTCAAAGACTTTGACCCGGATCGTCCGGATTATCCCGATGAAATATTTGAGCAGGTTGAAATAGATATCAAATATGAGGGTTACATTAAAAGACAGGAGATGCAGATAAACGAGCTGCGCCGCCTTGAGGTACAGAAGATTCCGGAAGAAATAAACTATGATGATATTACGGGTCTTCGTCTCGAGGCCATAGAAAAGCTCGGCAAAATCCGCCCGGAGACTGTCGGTCAGGCGTCAAGAATTTCGGGAGTCTCCCCCGCCGACATTTCCGTGCTGACCGTTTATCTCGCCAGAAACAGATAATCACATCGGAGAAAAATAATGAATTTTGATTTGGCTCTGCTGAGCGAAAACCTCATCAAAATGAATATAAGCGTAAGCCGGGAGCAGATTGAGGCTCTTGACAGGTTTGCCGCAATGCTTATTGAGCGCAACAGAAGCGTAAACCTGACAGCAGTGACCGACGCGCGCGGAATCGCCGTGAAGCATTTTGCCGATTCGCTCTCGGCAATGACCGTCTGTGATTTCGTGCCCGGCACCGGAGTGCTCGACATAGGAACAGGCGCCGGTTTTCCGGGTATGCCGTTGCTCATCGCGAATCCCGGGATAAAAATGACTTTTCTCGATTCTGTCGGCAAAAAACTCGATTTCATATCTGCCTGCCTCGATGAGCTTTCGCTTGAAGGCGAAATCATTAACACGAGAGCGGAAACACTCGCGAGGGATGCCGGTTACAGAGACTCTTTTGATATTGTCGTATCGAGAGCCGTAGCGGATATGAGCAGGCTCTGCGAGTACGCTCTGCCGCTCGTGAAGCCCGGCGGTGTATTCATCGCAATGAAAGGGGCGCAGGGGAGTGAGGAGCTTGAAGAAGCTCTGCGCGCTGTTTCTCTGCTCGGCGCAGAAGTCTGCGAAGACAGAAAGATAAGCCTGACAGACGGCGAGCGCCATCTTGCAGTAATAA
>JAEELT010000054.1 GCA_016282855.1 Clostridiaceae bacterium
GGCGAAACGGCTGTTGACTGCATAAACTACGGCGACAGCGCCAAGCTCGGCTACAAGCAGACACAGCAGTATACATTCATCGCGGAATATCTGCCCGAAGGAGCGAGCGTTCACGTGTTTGTAAACGGCGAAGATCAGGGCGAAGGCACGAGCGTAAAAGTGAAAGAGCCCACAGAGAGCTACACTGTGCAGGCGAAGGTGCTCGACGAAAACGGCAATGTGATAGCCGAGAGCGGCGTAATAAACGTGAAAGTCAAAAACACCCTTTGCGCCCGCATCTGGTATTTCCTGATGAAAATCTTCTCCACCCTTGTGGGAATGATAGGAAGAATAGTTATAAAATAATAATATAATCGTAGGGGTGAGGGTCTCCGGTGAAAATCTCTGCCGCAGGCAGAAGCACCGACTGAACTGACAGGTGAGACCGGATATCATCCGCCCGCAATACCGGATATGCGGAGCATCATGCATTCCCATCAATAAACTGCCGGTTATAACAGCAAAAACCCTTTATATATCAAAAAAGCCTCCGTCTCATGGACGGAGGCTTTTTGCTTGCTGTATCAGGTTTTATAATACTGCGGCAGATATTGTTTGTGCGCTTCCTTCATTTCGTTGAAACACTTGGTTGCCGCTTCCCAGTCTCCCACAAGCGGGTGAATGAGCAGGGCGTTGAGCGCCGCTTCTTCATCGCCGTCTCTGCCGGCCTTGACAGTGTAGTTTTCATATTCTTTTACCACACGCATAAGGCCGATAATGTGATGGTTGTCAATTTCACCCACAGGCAGGGGCTTTGCGCCGTCGCTGCCTATCCTCGCGGCGATTTCAATTACATCATCCGGCTTAAGGAAGGGAAGGGTGTCGCCGTTTTTGACATTGACTACCTGTATATCGTTTGTGTCATTCGCTATGGCACTTATGAGATTGACGGCAACGAGCGAATACTTGTGACCGCCTCTCTGGTCAAGCAGCGCGGGCTTAACATACAGCCCTTCATCGCTGTACATTTCGAGCAGCTCTTCCTCTATCTCCATACACACCTGAGCTCTGCTTTTTTCACCTTCAAGCAGGTGCTTGAGCTTCGCGTTTCTGCAGTAATAATACTGCAGGTATGATGAGGGCAGGGCGTGAATTGCGGCGAGCGTTTCGAGAGAGAAGCCGTCATCCTTGATGTTTGCCATAACCTTGGGTGAGAAGCCCTTTTCAATCAACTCGTCAATGAGCTCTCTGCCGCCCGAGCGCACACTCGTCATCCAGCTGAGATGATTGAGACCGACATAGGTGTATTCCATATCTTCGCCCACAATTTCCTTTGTGTCATCAATCATATCAATGGGCACGTTGCACAGACCTATGCACTTTACATTGGTGTTGTTAAGCACAAACTCGGTGATGATACCGGAGGGATTTGTGAAGTTAATCAGCCAGGCATCGGGGCAGATTGCCTCAATCCTGTCGCAGATGTTTTTGATAACAGGTATGGTTCTCTGAGCCTTGAAGAAGCCGCCTATACCTGTTGTTTCCTGACCGATAAGGTTATATTTGAGAGGGATTGTTTCGTCAAGATGTCTTGCCGGAAGCTTGCCCACTCTTATCTGAGTAACAACGAAATCCGCGCCTTCGAGCGCCTCGTCAAGGTTATCGGTGAGCAGGGTTTCGCACTCAACGCCCGCGGCCTTGAGCATACGCACGCAGAGCCCGCCGACAATATTTCTCTTCCTGTCGTCTATATCCATAAACGATATTTTCTTAAGGCGGAGTTTATCCTGTGCCTTGAGGAAGCCGTCTATGAGCTCGGGGCAGTAGGTGCTGCCGGAGCCGATAACAGCCACGGTAATCTCTTTGGGGGCACTGTCTGTGATTTCGTCTGCGTGTGCATAGTCCTGCATAATCCAGTTAATGCAGCCTGTAACAGGCGCCTGTGTAAGCTTTTTGAATATGAGCTTCTTTGAAGCGTATTGCCTGGCCCTTTCGGTGAGCTCACGGATATAAGTCGGAGAGCCGACTTTTACGTTTATTGAGCCGGAGAGAATAACCTCAACCTCGTCGCCCTCGTAATCCATCTGATTTACCAGGGAGGCAATCGACTTTGCACCTCTGTCTGCCATTTTAACGCAGTATTGCAGAGCGTGGGCATCCCCCTGCTCAACAGCGTCAAAGAAGAAGCCTACAAAGTTGCGGGTGTGCTCGGGCTCATCTGGGTTTTCTATTTTACCGAGCAACTCAAGAAACTCATCACGGTTTTTTATGCCGTAATGCTCCTTCACCATTTCGGTGATGGGGCTTTTTTCTATGCCGAGAAACAGCTCTCTGTACGCAATCTCATAAGCTTTTATGGCTATGGTCTGGCCGCCGGAAAGGTCGCCCGAAAAAACTCCCAGGCCCATAAGCTGAAGCATATTGCCCTTGGAGTCAATGCCGTTGCAGCATACGCCGGTGCCGCAGTTGTAGCCCACGGCGGCGCCCGTGTCGGAGCCGGCCTTAATGATGAGGTATCCGTCATTGAACACTTCAAAATTCTCAAGGCCCTTCTCTCTGAGCAACGCGCACATTTTGTCGTGCTGCCATTTGTGGTCTATGCCGGCAAGCCCCATCAGCGTGAAAGAGATGCGGCTCATATCAAGCCCGCTGTTTTTGCAGAGAGTGCGTATGCCGTCTATGATAATGTCGGACGCCTCATCGAAGCCGCCCTCTAAGTTTTCGTGGTTACTGCCTTTGCCCGTATAGGACATAATAAGCTTTTTGGCGCTGTCAAAAAGGGCAAACGCTGTTTTTGTGCCGCCGCCGTCAACACCTATGTAAAATTTCATTTTATTTACCTCGCTGTAATTTAACGGATTGATTATTCTTCAAAGCAGTCGTTGCATACCTCTTCAAGGCAGAATATGCCGCGCCTGTAGGGCTCTCTGTCTATCCACATACCGTTTGTGAAATCCGGGAACGGAACGGGAGCGGAGCCGATGGCTATTGACTGCTCGGAAAGAGCGGTGACTGCCATCCAGGTTGCTGTGTCATAAACATCTATCGGCGGCTTTGCCTCGAGCTTTATGCTCTCAACGAAAGCGCTGAGCACTAGATAATCCATGCCGCCGTGGCCGCCCGCGTGTATGCCTTCTTCGGAGTATTTCTTCCAGAGCGGATGCTCGTATTTGTCGCGGTAGCCGTCTTCCGTAAACTTCTCCCAGACGTGAGTCCAGTGGCTGCTGTCTTCGTGTGAAACGCCTTCAAGGTAAATTGTGCCGCCGTCTTCCATATATATGCCCTTGGTGCCCTGAATCCTGTAAGCCCTTGAATAGGGGCGGGGTAGGCAGCAGTCGTGGGTGAGCACCACGGTTTCGCCGTTGGCGCATTTTATCATAGTGGTGACTATATCGCCTTGGTTGAAATGATAATCCACCAGGTCATAAGCTTCGCCCTTGTTGTTTTTGATCCAGCCGTTAAGACCTCTTGACTTGGTTGCCATTGAAACGAGAGAGATGAACCTGTTGCCTCTGTTTATGCTGAGCACCTTGGAAATAGGGCCGAGCTGGTGGGTGGGGTATAGCTCACCGTTACGGTGCTGGAAGTTGAACAGGCGTCCGTGTCTGTCTTCCCTGCCGAGTGAAATCTCCTCACGCAGGTCGTGCTGATAACCGCCCTGCAGGTGAACAAGCTCGCCGAATATGCCCTGCTTGACCATATTGAACAGAGCCATTTCGTTGCGGTCATAGCAGCAGTTTTCGAGCAGCATACAGAATTTGCCCGTTTCCTCGCTTGCTCTTACCATCTGCCAGCATTCCTCGATGCTTGCGCTGCCGCCGACTTCAATGCCGACATGCTTGCCCGCTCTCATTGCATCAGTGGCTATACGGGCGTGGGTAATCCAGGTGGTGCAGCACATTACCGCGTCTATATCATCTCTTGCGAGAAGCTCTTTGTAGTTGAGATATACGTCGGGAGCGGTGCCTGTTTTTTCAAGCACTATTTTCTGCCCTTCCAGCGCTCTGTCTTCATATTTATCGCACACCGCGGGCACAACAACGCCCTCGCAGCCGAGCAGCTCACCCAGGTTGCCTCTGCCTCTGCCGCCCAGACCTATAACACCTATTCTGACTGTGTCTTTCATAACAAAAACCCCCTTGATATAATCTCTGCTTTAATTATATCAAAGGGTATTTAAAAATCAACCTATTTAAAATATTTTTTAAAATGTCTCCGCCATTTTTTAATATAAACCGTTATAAGGCGGGTCAGCGCAATATCATAAAACACAAACGCGAATGTGCCTACTCCGAGCAGCATGGCAGCGCCCCACGCTCCGTATTCGTCGATTTCATCGAGAGTAAGCCCCATAAGTTTTATCATAAGGTAATATGAGACTGTTATCGTTACGAGAAACGCGGTAACTTTGAGAATCCAGCCGGGCACAGCGGGTATGTGAGCCTCTATAAGTGACTTGAGAATAGGATAGTAGCCGAAGAAAGCGACATACATTACCGCTACCTCTTTTTCGGGAACGAGGAAGATGCCGAGAATGGATATTACGGCATACACTCCGAGAGCCCAGGTCTTATTCACTTCAATAACCATCACGATTATGAGCGCACCGGCAATCGCCGGCAGGGCGTAGGTCATAAACGGCACTATTGCCACGCTGATAAGCAGGGTCAGCGAGAGCGCCGCCGTGATGCCGCCGAGCGCGCATTTTGAAGTCTGTTTCATCATTCACCTCAGCAACAGGGGATAAAATCACCGCCGAAGCACTCGCAGCAGCAGTCGGCGCAGATAAGCCCGGAGCATATATCGCAGGCGGAGCATCCGCTGTTTTTACCGGATGAGCGCGAGGTTGCGTAACCCCCGCTGCGGGCTTTGTTTACTTTATCATAAGCGGCCTTAAACTCCCTGTTGGAGGGGTCCATGGAGTGCGCCTGAGCAAAATGATTTGCCGCCTCCTCAAGCCAGCCTTTTTTCTGATAGACTGTGCCTCGGAGATAGTACCACTCGGCGTTGCGCGAAGAATAAGGAATACCTTCAAGCAAGAGCTGAGCATCCTCCAGACGGTTCAGCCGTATTTTTTCATATATGTCTGAAAAATCCGTGCCAATGAAAGAGTAGCCCCCGCCTGAGTTCTCCATAACAATGCGGTCATACGCTTCATTGAGCTCATCGAGTCTGTCTTCCATTCCTTTTTCGCGGTATTCTCTTGATTTTGTTTTGTATGCCTCGTCAATCCGTTCGGAGGAAGCGCCGCGGGGCACACCGAGAATGCTGTAAGGATCAGCCATAAGTCAAGCCCTCACTCTACGGTAAAAGAGTTTGTTTTGGTTTTATTATCTCTGTATTTTTCCACAAGACGTGCCGAGGCAGCCGCAAGCCCGTCATAAAGCACGTTTTCCGCGATGCTTTCAAAGCGCTTGAGATTCAGACCTTCGCACGCCTGCGTAATTGAATAATGGGTAAGGTTTAACAGCGACTGCGCTTCATCTGCAAACTTCGCCCTGACCGCGGGATTGCCTATATCCCGGTATTCCGAAGCGAAGGGGTTGAATGAGCCGCTCTTCAAGTCCTTTTCAAGGTCGTCAACGGCATCCATTATATATACCAGCCGGCCTACAAGATAGCCGAGGCGCTCAAGAGCCCCGTCATCATCCTGCGTGCCGAGGGCAAAGAGCCTGCCCAGCGCGGCAGCCGTTGCGTCCGCGCATTCGTCAATGCCGGGGTGTTCCTTAATTTCCGTTTTGCGCTGTTTTTCAATGCTTTCGGAAATGATTTTCTCAATTTCCGGAGCAAGGCGCTTGGCCTTGCGGTGCATAAGAGCTACTGCGGGCAGCAGAAGCAGGGAAATAATCTTTTTCCCGGTCTCTCTGTCGTGAAGATTATCCCTGAGCTTGTAATAGGCTGTAATAACGGCGCCGTGCGCACAGTAATCAATCTCATCCTTCTGCTCACAGAAACAGCACTTGTGAAGCGGATTAAACGGGCAGCTTTTCTTTGTGAATGTGCAGGAGCGGGAGGCGACCGCAAGCTTCATAACCGCGGCAAAGGCATAATCATAGCTGAGCAGCATTTTGCCGAAAATGCCGTAATGCCTGCCCAGGGCCCTGCAGAGCGAGCAGTAAATGCCCTTGTAAATCTCGTATTCGGCGCCCTTCATTTCGTCTCTGCACGCCTTGACATACCCGAGCACACCCTCACCTCACACCGCAGCATTCCGCCCGTTTTATTTAAAAATAATTCTATTACATCCCGCCGCCGAATCGGTTAACATATCGTCAGGTATTTCACAGCATCCTCGAACATCATTACACTGCATTTTGTAGCGGATCAGTTTCCTAATCAAAGGCTGGCCAAATAAGAATAATGCCCACTCATGATCCTCTTGCCCTCTCTTGAAATTAAGAATCTTCATATTTGATAAGCCTCCAATGTTTAATCATTCTTTCGGTTTCAACTCAATAAACACCGGCTCAGTCGGATTATTGAACCAAGGAAACCTCGAAGTGTTTGATACTCCGGAACTAACTACCATCTTTCCATCAAAGAAGCCCTTGGTATACTTTGGAAAGCAGAATAAAAATGTTTTAACAGCAAACGGCTGATTATTCACGAAAACAGATTGTTTTTGCTATTCTATCTGCTACCTCTTCATCTACAAGTATTTTCACGAGTTCCAACGCAAACGGGATAGTTGCCCCGAGCCCCTGACCTGTGATTATATTATCATCTACAACTACCGACTCATCGAGCACTTCTACTGATTCCATAGAATCCTTGAAATCCGGATGAACTGTAGCTTTTTCCATCAAGCCCAGTCCAGCCAGAATCGTAGGCGCTGAGCATACAGCTGCAACATACTTGTTCTCAGCAAACTCTCGGCACTTCTCTTTAACAAGTTTGCTTTCTCTGAGTTTTTCAATTCCTATCCGTCCGCCAGGAAGTATGATCAACTGTGCCTTGTCATACTCGACATTCTCAGCTAAGCAATCAACCTGAATAAGAATTTCCCTCGAACTCTTAACATAACGCCTTCCCATGATGGACGCCATGATGACTTTCAGTCTAGCACGACGAAGCAGATCGACTACCAACAATCCTTCGCATTCTTCAAAGCCATCGGCGAGGAAAACGACCACATCCCCTGCGACCTTATCTTTACTCTTCAGTTGCTGCTCAAGGACATACCCCTCAAATAACTCAAGATCATCTTTCGTGGTAATCTTGATATTATCCTGGCTACCCTTTGAGAAGAAGATCTTCTTCCCCATCGCATACATAAGAGTAGTCGTGTGTGGTTCAACAGTATCAATTACTCCCGTTTCCACAGCTTCCTTATACATATCCACAAGGAAACCATACTGGAACGCATGAGGTGTGTTCATAACAGCGATGGTGTCCCGGTTGATGTATTCTTCTGTGAAATTATTAGGATCGGAAACAGACGCAGGTAATTTCTTCATGCCGGACAGAAGCAGGTAATCTGTCGTAGAGATGGCATTCGTACCTTTCTCCTTACAAACCTTTATGACATCTGCAATTATGTCAGGTTTTATAAAAGGAGATGCGCCAAAATGAAAGAGTACTGTATCATCTTTTTGTGCTTTATCAGAGAGATAATTCATGCCATTCATAACAGACTCTTGGAAAGTGGCTCCGCCTTCAGTCACCCATTTTAGCTTTTCAAAACTGTATTTCTCTTTCAATTCCCAGATATAATCCACATAAGGCTTTACGCAGACTACAAGAATAGCATCTATATCTGGATGCTTATCAAATGGTTCAATTGTATAAGCTAAGATCGGCTTTCCAAGAATCTCCACAAACTGTTTCGGAATTCCTGCGCCTAATCTGTTTCCTACTCCTCCAGCGAGGATGACTGCTATATTCATTCTTTCACCACGCTTTATTGTTTCTGTACTTCACGCGCTTTGATCAAATCGTCAACGGTATCAACTTCGGTCCAAGCATATCCTTTGACATCTTTATAATACAAATCAAAGTCGTTCTCAAAAATCATCTGAACAATGGCATCTTCAAACAACTGATCATACATTTCAGCATTGACCATTGTATCTATTTCTTCTAAGAGAAATCGTGCAGAAACTGCATCAAGTTTAGTGACGCATACATACTGGGCGAAGAAAGAAGACAATGCCTTACTCATCACACAGATTTTATCGTCCTGCACTTGAACGTTGTATTTCCCCGTGGTCTTGCCGGAGTCCACAAGAACATACGGCTTGTCTGTGTTCTGGCAGATAATCTCTTCAATCAATCGATCCTCCAGCACAATATCAGAGCTTAATATTGTCACATTATCACGTTCAAGATACTTCCTTGCAAACCAAAGAGAAGCAATTGAACTTGTTGTCGCATAGAAAGGATTGCGAACGACAATCACATTCTCTCTTTCTACTTCACGAAGAACATGATCATACATGAAACCGGCCACAACAACAATTTCAGCTTTATGATCAAATTTTCTGATCGTTCTGACCATGCGTTGAAGGACAGTGGAATGGCGATCAAGTTTATATAGTGACTTGGGCGTTTTAATTGTGAGAGGCTGAAGACTTGTACCTTTGCCGGCGGCTAAAATAATATACGTCATCACAGTACCTCCTCGTACATTTCCAACGCCTTTTTGCTGTAGTCTCTTGCAAATCGATACCATTGCGGTTTTAAGTACCCTATTTTCTGTCCGGACGCTTCCTTAAACATCGTCCAATGCATATAAAAGAAGCCTGTTATCGCAATCCAAGCATAGAAGTGTCGTTTTTCAATCAGATCCGGTTCATGGCCGAAATAGACAAACAACACGCGGTCTACTTCTTCATCGGAATGGTCGCCACCGCAAACGTATGTGCCCACATCAAAGCCCGGATCGTTATAACCGGCATATTCCCAATCAGTAAGATAAATCTCGGAATCGTTGATCAGAAAGTTCTCATCCCGGCTATCCCCTTGTGTGAGACACATAGGAATACCATCCGTTTTTGCAAAATCGTACAGTCTGTACACCCTATCTCTAATTTCCGCGAATTCCGGAAAATCAGGATAGTTTTCCCCATACTGATCAGTTGGTGTCAAGTCCCTTATAGTTTCCCACTTTGTCTTGACATCAAACTCATATCGGACTCTTACAGGAGCTTCATGAAGCTTATGGATAAGGCGAACTCCGCGCACTATATCACTGACGTTCTTGTAATCAAACCCACGGTTATTAATATAGCGAGCAATCTTCCATCCTTTGGAAACGCTCATGGCAACGAGAGTTGTATCCACTCGTGCATCATTCGCCTGACTCTGGATCATCGACTCTCTTCCACGATCAATGAGCACCTCAGACCCGAGTCCAGGGAACCGGAAGATGTACTTTCCACCGTTCAATTCAAATGTAAGGACTGAGTTGGATAGGCCCTTCTGTAGCGGCTTCAGTTCGCTGATTTGTTCTTTATTGCAATTGAACACTTCACATATGGTATCATAGATAAAATCAATATCCTCTTGGTGCAAAACACCACCGGTTGTTTGAATAGCATCTCCCATCTCTTCTCTCCCCTTAAAAACTGTATTCAGAGACAGGAGCATGCGGCTCTCGTTTATTCTCCGGCGGAAGTTGCATATAATCTCCATATAAATAAGAAAGAAATGCATCATAATCCTTGGAACCATATAACATATGCCCTTCAAACTCATATTCGGCGCGGTCCGTAATCCATTTTTTAGGAAATCCATACCGCAAATCTAATACCGACTTTCTGTAAAGCTTTCCAAAAGATGTGTACATTAGAATGCGGACATATTTATCAGAATCATTTCGACTCTTTTTCGTATAGTAGCTCAAGCGTTTATATACCCAATTAATAGGTATTTTAGAGAGAAGAGTCCACCATACTTTTGCTGCACCTTTACTTGATACTCTTCCGACTTCGGACCAGGTTATCTTGCGTAAGCAGAAACAGTTGAAGTCCTGGATCATCTGCCCTAACGTGCTTTTCGGCACATCATCTAGTGGAAACACGTCAACAAAAACGCCTGTCTTACACTTAATGTGTTCCTGACCTGCCCGAATGAATGTGGTTCCAGTTCTTCTCAATTTTCCATAGCCCCAACGATAATATGGGTCGGTAGTATGATCTTGGAAATAGCAGATAGAAGGATTCATTTTGAAAGACAAAGTCTTAAAACGCTCAAAATCCTCTCTCAGCATACCAATATCAGCATCATCATCCCAAGGGATATACCCCTTATGGCGAACAGCCCCCAATTGTGTCCCAGCGAGAATGACATAATTAATATTATTCTCTCTACACACTCTGTCAAATTCAACGAGCATATCCAGTTGCAATAACTGCATCCTTCGGAATTCGTCACCTTTTATTTCCTTAATTGCTGCCATCAAAATGACCCTCCAAATTATATCCGGGAGTATTCACCCTTATAATAATCTTCTATGACTTTACAAATGGACAATGAGGTCTCATCAGATATATAGAGATTCTTTTTTTGACTCTCAATAGATTTTGCAAAAGCAACAATCTCATATCGGATGCCTTCTCCATCCAATTGATAGAAATATCTCTTGTTCTTTGTCTGATCCTCAAATCTGACCTCAAAGTAATCAGTCTTCCACCATGGGGCAGGAACATAGATATACCCCTTTGTTCCGGTAATAATCAATTCACCTTCCGCTTTAGCAGCTTTGCCTACCTTTAAAGAAGCCACTGATTTTTCATAGAGAAAATCAATTTTCGTAAATCCATCGAAGTTCAAAGATTCGTCAATGATTTTTGAGATAACACTTTTGCTCTTATAGTTAGACCCAAGCAATTGAAATATCGGAAGAAGAGCTGTTGGGCCCCAAGCACAAATGCTGTTTTGTTTTGAAGACAGTTCAACACCCATTTCACCAGCCTTATCTTCTAAGCTGGTACACACTGAATCAACAGAAACAATCTCGCCGATCTTTCCACTTTTTGCAAGGACTAGGAGTCGAGAGTATGCCGTGGAATAAGCCGTCTTAATGGCGTCAATAAGAATAAGGCGATTATCTCTTGCAAGTGTGAGTAATTCCTGACAATCAGCTTCACTACGGGCTATTGGTGATTCACAAATAACATGCTTTCCGGCTCTTAGAGCTCTACCTACATCTTCGTAGTGCTTATCAGGGTGAGTAGCAATATAAACAGCATCAACTCCTAAAAAATCTTGGTTACACTCCTTGTGCTCAACGCCGTTCACATACTGCATTTCTCGAATAAACTTCTGGCACAAGCTGTTCTCACCAACAGTCCCTATGGCCAATTTTCTCTTTTCAGTCCTAATCTCAGAACTTGACACACCTTCAGTTCTGGGCAGGTAAATTACCTTACAATACTCATTCAGATAATCAAAACAACCTTCCCAATCAGAGCCGACGGTAAAAATATCAATGCTAAGTCTCCGGATATCATCGATCTTCTGGCCCTCGTATTCTTCAACAAGAATCTCATCAGCGATACCTGTCTCTTTAACAGCCGCAATGCGCTCCATCAAGGACTGCTGATTATTAATCTTACCTCTTGTTTTGTCATAGTCATCCGAGGTAATACCAACAATTAGATAATCACCAAGGGCTTTCGCACGCTCCAAAAGTCGTATATGCCCATAGTGCAGAAGATCATATGTCCCATATGTAATTACCTTAACCATACTAATTCCTCGTTCGTAATAATATTACAGCAAGCCTCTCTTTTGCATATCCTTCAACGCATTAATCAGAGTTGTATTATCTTCGTGTTTAAGGCATCCGATGTGACCGACACGGAAGATAACGTTTTTCATATCTCCGCCATTAGGGCAAATCCAGATATTATACTCATCCTTTAGTATCTCAAAAATCATATACGCATCTGCCGTCGTCGGATGAACAGGAGTTACACCATTTGCCGGAGACTCAGACACAAACTCAAACGGCAATTCCTTTATCTTCTTTCTGAAATCCTCCGCCTGCGCAGCTACTCGTGCAACCTCAACATCAGCACCACCGGCAGCTTCAATCTCCTTCAATCTTGTATTGATCTGACGAAGAATACCCACAGCAGGTGTAAAAGGTGTCTGGCCACGCTCCATATTCTTAAGCACGTCTGCCAGGTTAAAATACATAGATTTTACTTTTCGGGTCGTGACCCGTTCAACCGCCCTTGGCGCAAGGATAATTATTGAAATACCGGGCGGGCATGCAAGCGCCTTCTGAGATCCGGTTATCATGACATCTGCACCACAATGAGCCATATCAAATGGATCAGCGAGGAATGATGACACGCAGTCGCAAACATAGAAAATATTGTTCTTCTTACAGAACTCCCCAATCATTTCAGAGTCATAGAGGACGCCCGTAGAAGTCTCGTCAATGTTAACAAGTAGGCCGGTGAAATACTGTCCGTCATACTCATACAATCGTTCCTTTGTCAACTGTTGACCATGGTTAAGTCTGATTATCGTATGCGGCACTTCATAAATCTCGCAAAGTTCAACAAATCGATGGCCAAAGCTACCGCCATCAATAATAAGAACTTTGTCTGATTCGCCAAAGCAGTTCATGACAACGGCTTCCATGGAGCCTGTGGACGAATTGGTCATAAACGCTGCTCTGGAGCCTTCCGGAGCCTTTGCAAATCTGAGCATCAATTTCTCGTTCTCAAGCATAACATTGGAAAACTCAGGTGTCCTAAAATATGGCACTTGTTCACCACCAACTGCACGAACATCGTCACTACACATTACTGGACCCACAGTAAAATTTAGCATAAATAATTCTCCTTTTTGCCGATACCATTATTCTTTCCAAGAAGAAATAAATAGTTAATACGACTATTCCTAACTAAATATATTGTGCCGTTTTTGCTTTAACAGGACATACCTTTAAACACATATAGCATCTTACACACTTTGTCTCATTTATTACCGGATACTCAAATCCTTCTTCATCTTCAACCATCGAAATTGCATCCTGTGGGCATATTGCAAAGCATGCTGTACAGCCACAGCATAACGCTTTTCTTTCATATAAAACCGGTAGTGATTGTTGCATGAAATTTTCCTCCATCAAAAATGAAGAGTCTTTACAATCTTTCTCTTGATTCTTTTTAATAATGGCTTATGAAGATTACGGACGATTAATTCACTAATAGTCTTTCCATCCTCACGTGCGAAGAAACTGTCTCTCTTACTATTTCTACTAACTGATTTCACAATCGGTGAATTGGTTTGAACAACAACATCGTTTTGTATCTCACAAAGGTTTACTTTATCTGATACCGCTTCTAAAATACGAATCGCTCTATCGTTATGAGCCAACACAATACTTGTGCCTTTATCATCAAAGAAATCTGGCAACAGTTCGTGTACACCCCAGAAATCAGCTATTGTGAAATCTGACTCTCGTTCTACGCCTTTAAAACCACACTCGTAGCAGGATTCTCTCAAGTAAAGATTATTCAAGAACCCTCTCATGTAAGGATCCTTATGCTGAGATTGTATATATGAATCTCCATTATCAAAATCTATTCGGAGTCCAAAATTCCTCCACCCATTTGTTTTATCGCGGAAATTTATATTGGTAATCTTTTTGTATTCAGACACCTCTTTCAAATATCTGCGCCAAACCATTCTACTCGGGACTCCGTGGCAGATAAAGTCAATTGTCAACAGCAATTCTTTCCACTCATCACCCTTAACTGTACTTCTCAGAAATGAGATAAGGCCTGCAACCTGACACGGTGTACCACAGAAAAGCACCTTTTTCCGAGAGACCAATGCTTCTCTAACGTTAGTGTAAGTATCGCCCATCGAGGATTGCACATACTTACTCTGCATAATCCTATGCAAATCCTGGATACTATTACATGCCTCGTGATGCACCTGCCATTCACTATCAAATGCGGCGCCAAATACTATCCCGCTTTCAGAAAGAATCTTCTGAGCAATTACATAGAATATTCCACCCGAAGAACTCATTGCACGAATCGTCTCGTCCTTGTTGTAGGCAGCAAATGATTTTGTCTTGCTCATGCTGCCACCACCAATCCGTTGCCAGTAGGCGACATTATTTGAGCACTACTTAAGTACCCATAGGGGAGTCTTAACAAGTTTAACCATTTATTCTTTACCTTGCTAATCAAAGATGTTTTCGTGAGGTCATCAACATTTGTAATAAAGCCTTTGAGTCTTTCAAAGAATTCTTCTCGCTTTTTATTATACTTTGTTGATGCAGTAATGCATGGTGTCCCTACAAACAAGACTTCCTCCCCATCCCTTAATCGACTGATAATGCTCCGAAATGTTGTTGAGAGTGATGATTGGACATATTTTGACCCTTGGCTGTTATGTATTCCATCTTTGCTATCGATTAATTTGTGAAAAACATTGAGGTTGTCATCATAGCATGCGGCATATATAACTCCACCATCGCTTAACACTTCTCCTGCAATAAGTGGATATATGCCTCCTGATGAACTGTTACTTTTTTCCTCCTCATTGAAGCTGTAACAAGCAAATGGTTTTGTGATCATGAGTGCTCTCCTCATTCAAAGGCCGAGGATATCGGCTGCTCTTTTCATTCCAATAAAGCATAATACTTTTCGTCCAATATAAATCAATATAAGACTACCAAATAATGCTGCAACAAATGAAATCGCCGCTTGAAATATCCAAGTGATGCCAAACAAGTTGACAGTTAATGACTTAACTGTTTTTGCGCATAATAAGATGAAGAAATAGTGTATAAAATATATACCGTATGAATGATCTCCCAGGTAAGCCAACACCTTGGAAACCCAATTCATATGTGTCGCTGATACTTGCGTTCCAATGAACAATCTCACTACTATCGTAGCAAGTAGGAATGCACTAATCCTTATTTGGCTACATGCGAAATTAACAGGAAATCCGTGCTTTAGGGAGCAATACGCCTCAACAATTTCAAGGATTACAGCTACGCCAAACAACAGATGCGTATTTCCCGCCCTGATTGTTTTGCCCCTACTTTCCAGTCCCCATACATAAAAACCGATCCAGGCAGGAAACACATACTGGTACAATGGTAGCATTGTGCCTTTTGAATAGCACCAGTAGTAAAGAAGTATCATCCATATTGGTGTCACCGCATATAGAATCTTTGAATATCCGTTGTCTATACACTTTAACAAAAGAGGGGTGATTACTGTTAATTGAAGCAGGACGACTATATAATACAAATGAGGAGCTGACTTTCCGGTAATAATCTGAACTGCAAATGACACCACACCAATCAGCTCGTCACCCGAAACATACGCTCTAACAAAACTGATCAAGGCATAAAATGTAGACCATATGAGAAAAGGTATTAGTAGCCGTATCCCCCCACGATTCAAAATAAACGACTTATAATCTGAGTATTTGCCGTAGTTCGTAAACCTTCCCGCAATAAAGAAGAAAAGGGCGACAGGAAAATTGATAAACTGTCGAAGTATTAGCCAGCTATTGAAATCAATAGTGTCTTTCGGCGCATTTATTGCGTTTGGACAGTGTATCAATATCACGCATATGATTGCAAGCCCTCTCGCAATTTGCCAGCTTATATCTTTCCTTGCAGGTGAAGTCTTCTCCATATTGCCACCTTCAAAATGGTAATCAATGCCGTCTGTGAATTATCTTATTCTTAATATTCAAAATCATTCCTTTTTCAGAATCATTCATTCCGAATAACCACATGGAAATGCTAAACACTATCCCATATACTATCGCCCATAGTATCAATTGCAGCAAATTGTTGACATGAGCAAATTTCATAATGGCCACACCGGTTATGGTGGGTAGAATAAAAGCGGGTATGAAAGAAAGAATATTTTTCCAGAATGCCGGAATGTCAAGCCCGATATGTTTGTAGTAATACCAGTTCATAAACAGGATGTTTCCACCAATCAATGCTATTGCAGTTCCGATTGCCGCACCAGCGGAATTATATAATCGGATTAACGGAATGCTCAAGAAAATATTAGCAATTGCTATACAAAAATAAACTATTGCCCTTGCTTGATGTTTATTCTTAGCCCGCTGGATTTCAATTCCCAGATTTTGAATCAATGGTACCGTGACAGGGATTATGAGCCAAAGTGCAACATAATATGAATCTCCATAGTCTTTCCCTCCCCAGAATCTCATAAACGGCTGACCAAGGAAAATAAAACCGGTCATAACCAAGCTAAGGACAATGAATTGTATTCTGCCAACATTTTTGAAAAGAATTGATAACTCATTATCATCATTTGTTTCCGCTACAATTCTATTAACTTTGGGAACAAAAACAGAGGAAACTGTGGTAGAGAGCATTACATACATTGAATTTATCTGGGCGCCTAGGCTGTAGATCGCCACAGCTGATGTTCCAATCATCCTTCCAAGTAAGAAACGATCAACACTCCAATTAATCTGATCAATAATCTGGTTCAGGAAGATGAAGAACGTGAATCCCCATATTTCCCTCAGGAGCGAAAAATTAAAGGCTTTAAAAACAAACTTTTCATGTAATCTGAAGCAAGCAAACCAAATATTTGTAATTAGATGTGCAATCGTAATCACAGTTGTGACAACAACCATTGCAATCGACCCGTATCCCATAAGGAGGAGCGGGAGTGTGAGGAATGGATTGAGTAGGTTTTGCAGTACAAGAAGTAACCGCTGGAAAAAGAACTTTTCATGTGCCGATATTATGCATGTAAAAACGCTGTTAGGAAAAGTCAATGCGAGATTGAATACCATAAGTATCATGAGAACTCTAGCAGTACCGTACTCATCTGCAGTTAAACCATTTTTAAAGATTCCTTCAATATTAATCGTCATAACAGAACCGCATACGATAGCAATTGCAGCAACAACGAGAAATACAGTAAGAAACATTCCGTTTAATCGTGCTATCTCATCTTCTTGTTCCTTAGCTTTATATCTGGAAAAGAACCTTACATATGACGCAGTAAATCCCAGACTAAGAAGACTCAAGTACGCTACAACCGAATGAACAAGTTGATATAGGCCATACTCGCTTTGCCCCAATAGCCGTAGCATGACGGGAGTATATATGAGTGCCGTTAATATTTTAATTATCTCAGATATATAGGACAGCAATACTCCGACTTTTCTCTGATTCTTCATCTAATCAACCTTTAAACCATTTATATTCACTTCGAAAACCAAGTGTAGCTGAGAACGTCAATTCTAGGTTTATTTGAAAACCAAAGCATCTCTATAAGCCTGACAGTACAATCAAATATTCATCGAACGCTTTAAAAACGAATATACCTTTTCTCTTTCTTCGATTAACCGATTATATCCAGTAGTATAATTACATTCAAATAAATCATTTTCCAAGCCGGATCCGACAAACTTTCTCATCAAATCAAAAGTTTGGAATAGTGTTTCAATTCGCGATAGCATGTCATCATCCTTACCCTCTCTTGCGTAAAGAAGAAACGGTCTGCCAAAAAGAAAAGCAAAAACACACGCATGAAATGAATCTGTTTGAATAATCGATGCATGATCCATTAAATATAGGAATTCTGTCGGATCTGCAGTGTATAGTCCTTCGTTATTGATATCAAACATATCATATTTAGTTAATTTATATTGTTTAGTGAGTTTTTCAGTGCCTTTAATTGCCTTCTCCGGTGCCTCCCCAATGAAGTAATTAAGTAAATATTCACACTTGGTATCAACATTTATAGGTTCTTTTGCAATTTTTCTCCAATCATCAGCTTTAATCATAAGAGTTGGATCAATTAGAACTTCTGAATCTCTTCCTGTTAAATCTCTTATTATTCTTGCTCCGGCCTTTTCCCGAACAGATAGATATGGGAAAGACATAAGATTCTCCCTAAAATATTCTTTCCATTTATCAGGAAGCTCGCTCACGCCAAAACTGGGTGCAAAACAGACTTTCTGATCCGGCTTAGCAAATTTTAAAAAGAACAATTCCCTTTTAATATCATTATAGCGCTTCGGATTCCATACTTGATCTGAACCAAGCACATAATAGTCAAATCCACGAATAGCATGAACTGTAGAGTATTTACATGAGCTAATATATGTCTTGTTAAACTTTTCAAAAGACCTTTGTCTCTTGTACTTTAAAACCGATTTCTTATTCGGCCTAGTTATTGTCATAACCGGAGTTGTAAAGTATAGTCTTTTTGCTACTTCTCTTATATCGGTATGTTTATTTTGAATATATATTACTTTCGAATCAATTCCAATCTTATTCAATACTTGTTGGACAGCGTAACTTTGTAATCTGTTCCCGTAATTAATGTATCCGTATAAAGAGACAACACCCGCATTCATTAAGATAATCTCCTTTTTGTAGAATAACTTCCCATACATATCCCCCATACTATGCTTAATGGAAGAATAATAACCGATTGTTCGAAGAAATAACTTACAAATCCTAAGACCAACATAGGAGCAAGAGTGTATGCCATTAGTGGAGCATACTCGTCATGTTGACGAATCATTCTAACAGTTTCAAAAATCGTTTTCAAAACAACAGCAAGAATTAAAGAAAGCCCTATATATCCATAATCATATAATGTTTCCAGAAAGCTATTATGAGCATATCTTGCTATACCTAACGGGCGTATCTCATAAAAAACCGAATGGAACCCATGTCCAAACCATTTTTCAAACAAACTTGAATTGCTGAAATAATCCATGATCTGTGCCCATATTCTGTTTCTACCAGAACCTCCATCTTCTGCTATTCTTGCCAGCCTCACAAGAATATTAAGATTATATCTTCTAATTAAAAACTGCCCAGCTAAGACAACAGTAAGAATTCCAATTACGAGCAGCGTTGCATTTCTAATTTTCTTCTTTGAATTCTCCTGGCTTGAAACTAAAGAAACATAATACAAGAACAATCCGGCTATAACAATTATGAAGGCAGACCTTTTTAATGTAAAAAGCATAAGGACTAAGACTATTCCGGAGAAAAGTATTGCAATTCTATTCTTGTAAAACATAAATATCAACGGAAGAAAAGAGATACAGTAATATGTAGCAAAAACAGCAGAACTTCCGGCTCCGATTAAGCGCAATCGCAACGCAGGAATAGTAAACAGAAATACAAGTATCATCCCAATCAAGGTGATTTTTTTGAACGCTTCTGGTATATGGTACTCTTTTGAATAATCATAATAAACTGACAACATCATTGGCCATGCCATAACATCGACCAAAATCATTGGAACAATAAATAAACCCTTGAAATATGAAACGCATAATTCAAACAAAACAATGACGGCAAGCAGTAGCGTAAACCAATCAACTTTAATGAATCTACGGAATAGCTTATAGACAATACAAAGCACATTAATCCCCAATACTGATCCGAGATATAAGATCCTCCAAATATATGCATCTGTTATCGTATATCGGAGATAAGTCAACGCTGATACGAAGGTCAATATATAAATAGTCACTATACATGCGTTATTAATTCGCACTTTCATAATTCGGCTCCTTTTTCCGCGCTGGGATTCTGATAGATTGCATACGCAAATGATCTCAAAAAAATGCTTATTGTTTTTAGCATCATGGCAATACACATGCTCAATTTTTTCTGTAGCATGTTCTTTTGAATACCGTCCTTTGAATAAGGCGCTTTTCTATAACTGACATTCTCTCAGCATATAAATCATATATCAAACAGCCATGATCAAACTACCGTATCAACTTTAGAAATCGGTAAGCCACTTGCCTACCAACGTATCCTATCCAAACGAAGAATGCCATCTTTGTCTTAGCCGTAAGACAGGTGACTCTGTGTTTCGGCATCAGTTTTCTGATATCAACATTTCTAATTGCAGAATTATAAGGCTCACTCTTCAAAATTTGCCGTAACTCTTTCATTCGAAGATAGTAGAAGTGACCATATCCTTTAGCAAAAAAATATACAGAGAGAGAAGCATCAAGTCTTCTGATAACATTTATATAAAAAGCTTTATTGTACTCGTTTAAATTGACTGATTTATATGTGTTAATATAATTTTGAAGCCTCTCAAATATCCTGTTGTTAATCTCAAGCGTATTGCTTTTAAAACCTCTGCTGTTTGAGCCGTTTACTTCTCTATAATTGTACACAATCTTGGAGATGTAAGTAACGCTTTGACAATTCACCAGATATTGCAGGACGAATAGGTTGTCTTCATATATCCCCATCGTGTAAGAATCAAAACGCAGTTGATTCTTTTCTATTATGTCTCTCTTATATAACTTGTTGCCCATACTGCCAAGACCGGTAATATTATATTTCGTACCTGGATTGGGATTGTAACCATACCCAATACAAGCCATTTCATACTTATCAATCCATTCTCTGTCAGTAGTGGTAAAACTCTTATCAAAAACATTAATCTCACGTTTTTTTAAACTTCCGACAAAACGAATATCGGCTACTATCATATCCGAGTTAGTTCTTTGGTATTCACCATATAATGTATGTAAGCTGTCCGGCTCCAGCCAATCATCTGAGTCCATAAAGAAAATGAGTACGCCTACTGCAGCGTCAAGTCCCGTGTTTCTTGCACCACAAACACCGGAATTATTCTGTTCAATATAATGTATACGGTCGTCGCTCTTAGCAAGACTTTTGCAAATCAATCCACTATTATCCGTTGAACCGTCATTGATTAGTATTATCTCATAATCAGTGAAATCTTGGTTTAATACAGACTCAACGCACTCACTAATAAAGTTTTCTGCATTGTACACTGGAATAATAATGCTGATTTGTGGATTCATTTCTATACTCCTTATTGCCTTATATGGATTAAACGATTTGATATTTTGTTCACACTGTCGAGTAAAGAAAACTGCGGTGTAAAATCAAATTCACGGTAAAACAAAGCGCAGTTCAAATCTGAACTTAAAACTTCCTCGCCATCAACTATCTCCACGCTGATCTGTACACCGTTAGTTTCAGATAATACATTTCTGACCGTCTCCGCTATTTCTACCAGCGTATACGCATTAATACCACCGAGATTGTAGATAGATTTCCATTTCTTCTCATCTGATCCAAGGATTGATATGACTCCGTTAATCGCATCTTCTACATCAAAGAAACCAAATCTTTGCCGGTTTCTTTTTACGGTCAGCTCGCCGGTTTCCAATGCCTGCTTTACGAATCTATTTACAATTCTCTGATCGAACCCCGGACCGATAAGACTGGCCAAACGAAGGTTGGTGTATGCCGTTCCACGCCCTTTGCAGATGCTCTCCAGCATTAACTCCACAGCATATTTACCCACGGCATATGGGCTTTCCAGGCAAACCGGCGTCTCCTCTGTAGCGGCCTCAGTCCGTTGCTGAGAGTAAACACTCTGAGATGAGATGTTGATAATGGCGAAAGCTTCACTCTCAACTGCGGTTTCGAAAACCCTTTGGATATACTTGAGACCGTCAGCAGTTCCCGTTCCTGTAGAATTTCTTGGGAATGCACAGTTAACAATGATACTATCTTTAAACATCTCTGCATCCATTGTATCCTTGTGAACGTACTCAATATTCTCTCCGCCGATTCTCTCCTTCAACTGCCCCGGCTTAGAGGAAAGTGCGTAAACCTTATACGGTTCAGCCTCTTTGAGTCTCTCTACCAGATGACTCCCAAGGAATCCAGACGCGCCGGTTATTACAATCTTTTTATTGTTCATAGATTGTCCCCTTATAGTCCAGATCTTCCATACCCGGAAGAATCATCTCTTCGCCTGTATCTGAAATCACGTGTGCTAACCTCTGTATCTCCAGCATCTCGGCTTTCATAGTCTCAATGCTATCAGCTTTTCCCAGAACACGAATAGTGATCTGGGCCAACAGCCCCTTCATTTTTGGGGTAATTTCATCACCTTCCGGATGAGCAACAACAACGCTGATCACACCGGGCAACTTTTCAATCTCATCCAACCCTGTAATCTTGGCAATTTTTCCAGGTTTGCAAAGCAGGGAAACATTATAGGTGTACTTACCGCTGAAATAGGGATCAGCCTTTTTGACAATATCCGGCTCTCCCATATCTCCGGTTAACGCAAAGCGAATAAGCATATCCAGCGGGTCATATCCGCACATCTCCTTCAGGTTGATATACTCAAGAGAACCGGTAAGACGATACCCGATATCGTAGACCCAGCATTCGCCATCTACTATTTTGCTCTGCATGAACATCATACCATTCTTGATACCGACGGAACGGAACATCTTCTCCATCTTCGGAGCAGTTTCGGAAAGAAAACGCGGTTGTACAGATGCGGGATATGTATATCCCACAGGGAGAGGAATCACTCCTTCTTGGTTGTGCTTCACATGGCGGTTACCAATCATCATGAGGTAATACTGGCCATCTACAAACAGCCAGAAGATAGTTGCCTCCGGATTGTCTATATACCTCTCCACAAGTACTTCTTGATCTTCGGAAGTACTTGATGCAATTGCTATAGCCATTTTCAATTCTTCTTTTGAGTAGCAAACTGTAATGCCTCTAGCCCCGCTGCTCTCTGCCGGCTTTACAATCACCGGATACACAATATCCGCCGTAGTTTTCTCGAATTCATGTAGGTCTATCTTATAATCAGGAATTGTGGGAATATCGAATTCTCGCATCAGCTTTTTGTATTTTTGCTTATCAATAAAAATATCAAACTGCTCTTTTGTGCCATAGGCAGGAAGCCCAGCTTTTTCACACATTTCCGCATAGTAGGGAAGAACAGAATCAGTGAATCCAGTTAAAACTCCATCGAATTTCTGTTCTTTAATGAACTCTGCCATACAGTCAACATTGCTGGTGTCCTCATAGTAAGCTTCATCCGCCAACTGCTTCGCCGGACACTTTTCCAAAGGATAATAATCCGTGACCGCAGTTACAACGCCCATCGCTTTCGCATGATTGATTATTTCGCAAGAAAGTCGTGCCCCACCAAGAATAAGCAGTCTTTTGCCCTTCAGTTCCATTCTATGTCCTTCTTTCTACTGCCCTTCAGCGTCTTCATCCATCACATCTATGTATCATCAGTTCGCCGAGCACCTCATACCTTGCCCTGATACCAAGCATGTATTTCATCAACGATTACTTTCATATCACCTTCGCCATATCGCTGATCACAGATTAATGACAACTCGTTTGCCCTTACTCCCTCTTCCGCTCCCATAACCTCAGGCCAGTGAATCGGACAATAAATATCTTTTTCAATCAGTTGCTTACGCAATTCGTCCCTATCTTCTGTCTTCAAAAAAATTGGCAAGAAAAGCGGTGTATCTACTTGGAGATTGACCTTCGGCAACGTCAAAACTATACCGTCAAGATCCTGCAATCCTGACAACAATGTCTCTGTATTCTTACGGCGCTGCTCAGCCACAGACGTTACATCGGTTCCGGCAACTATTCCCAGAGATGTATCGTCAATCTTTAACATGCGGTCTACATGAATAAGGTCATTCTCAAATGTAGCATTCGCAAACAAGAAATTCTCTTTACTATTGATCTTCCCGGCCAGGTATTCATATTTTTCCTTCATGCCGGATATTTTATCTTCTACAGCATGGTTGCTATCCATTGTAGGCTTTTCCGAAAGGTTTCCATGCTTCTTTCCGACCCATCCGCCTGTAGGAATTGCAAACCATTTTCTGAGGCTTGCTATCAAGTAATCGCTATACTCCGACAGAGAATCATTATGGAGCAGAGAATGCGTTATATCCTCAATAACCACCGCGCCGCTTTTATTGAGCTTCTTTATTTCATTATGACAAGCAGAGGTATCAAGTCCGAAATAGCTCATGATAATGACTATTGTGCGGGCGTCAGCTTCAGGAACCGTATAAGTAAATGCCCCGTTCTTATACTCAACATTATAAAACTCTATTTTTATTCCTCTGTCAATGAACGACTGGAGCATGGATACACAGCAATAAGATGGTACAAGGACACGATTTATTGACTTATTATTCAAAATATCTCTCAATGCTAAATCAATTGCATTTCTGCCCGAAAACGCAAATGTGCTGTCTTCTACGAAAGGCAGCCAATTAATTTCACCCACCGATGATTTCTTCTCTTCTCCATCAAGCCAAAAAAAACTGCCTATTTCAGAATATGTCATTAATCCCCGGCCGCCCTTTCCTCTCTGCTTCTCTTCTCTCATAACACAGTACGGTCCATAATCCTTAACGTCATTTGCGCCTCTTACCACAATATCTGAATGCTTTAACACTTTTAGAACTGTATCCATCACAATCTTTAGATCCATTCTAAAAGAAACATTATCTACATACTCAATATCCAAATCGAACCTTTCATCCCACTGAAGGTTATTTCTCCCATTGATTTGAGCAAGACCTGTTAATCCCGGCTTTACTTCATGCCGTCTGCGATATATAGATGAATAAAGTGGAAGATAATAGATGGAAAGCGGACGTGGGCCAACGATGCTCATATCTCCTTTCAAAATATTAAAAAGCTCAGGTAATTCGTCAATACTACTGCCTCGCAGGAACCGCCCGTACTTTGTAAGCCTTTTTTCATCGGATAACAAACGGCCATCTGGCCCGGTTTCGTTCGTCATACTTCTAAACTTATACAACTGGAATATCTTCTCGTCTTTTCCGGGACGAGCCTGTTTAAATATGACCGGAGATCCCAATTTAACCCTTACCAATATCGCTGTTGCCAGCAAAACGGGACTAAGAATTACCAGTGCGATGCAAGACAACGTAACGTCAAGTAATCTCTTTATAAATCCTTGGTAAATGTTTTTCTTTTTCATTTTTCTTTCCATTACTTGTGATGTACATAACACAATGGACATCTTTATGCCCTTTCTACTGTTTTAATCCTACATTTTTCCGTCAAATGATAGCGAAGGCGAAGTCAATCAAATCAAATTAATCAAACTCTCTGTTGATTTAAATATTCATTGTATGGCGTATTCAAATCATAGAAATGTGGAGAATCTAAAGGCAATCTTTTGTCAACGGAAGGTTTTGTCATGTAATCTCCATACCCTCTTGTCAAATACGTATCGTAATCTGCTGAGACACTAAAGAGCTTACCGTGAAACTCAATTCTCGTAAGGTTCGTTGCCTCATCAATCTTCATCATGCATCCACGTCCTGTTGTCAGACCGTTAAAGCCACCATACTCATGGCCTTTACCATTATATTTTTTTACTTGGTGGCCCGAAACTTTTATAATCCAGTTTCTGATAGTTTTCCCCCTGAAAACCAAGAGGAGAATATTTGCCACAGTATTCTCATATTTTTTCTTTCTAAGGTTTCTGGCTTTACGTTGAGTCATAAACAGATTATAGACCAAAGCCGCATATCTTTGAATTCTTTGTCGCAACAAATCCTCTGGAACTTCATCGAGCGGTGCAATATCAATCTTGACTCCAAGATTTCTATCTGTCAAACCATCTTCAAATGACCTGATATATGTAGTGCTGTTATTTCTCAATAAACCTATCGGAACGTATGCACAAAAATCCTTTGTTGTTCTGTAAAGAGAGTAGTGCTCCTTATCTCCGTACTGATCCCAAAGCTCAAACAGTTTATCATAATCTTTCCTTAACATTCCCACATCAAGGTCGTCGTCCCAAGGAATAAAATCATGCTCCCTAGCCGCTCCTAAGCATGTGCCCTCAGCGAGAAAATAGCGTAATCCGTGTTTCTTACAGAATTCATCAAAATAACAAAGGTTTTCAAAAAGCTTTTCTTGTAATAATTCCATATCTTCAGGTTTAACGGGTCCATGTCCTTTTCCATCCCCACCCGAATGAACTTTTTCATAAATACTGGTTTCGTCAGTATGCATTGTATTTTCCTCCATTACCCTGATTTTTGAAATTAACCTCTATATTTTGGAAAAAAACTCAATTTCTCTATTTCGATTCGCCGAGCAACAAGATAATCGTAAATCTCTTGGTCAAAAATCTTCTTTCCAATGTAAAAATGATTCAGATCACCTTTATAGAAAGCTCTCTTAAACTTGAAAAGACTGTCTTCTCCGGATCCAACGCCGCCGCCAAGGTAAAACGTCTTGCAGCCATTAGCGCATCCCCACAGAGCAGCTTTATAAAGAATCAGATTTCCGGGAGCAAGCGAGCTGAACTCGCGCAAAGAACCGCTTAAGTGATAGTTCATCCGACCATTAGCCGCCAACATGATAGAAGCGGCAATAACCCGGCCGTCTTTCTCTGCCCAAAAAACTTGGGCGTTTTGAGGAAGATCATTTAACACAGAATCATAGAATGGCTCTTTGAAATAGTAGTACTCTTCAGCGTCATCCCTATCCATTGTTCCGTTGTAAATGGCACGAAACTTCTCGTATATTTCCGGGAAGCGGCCGTTATAAATCTTTACATCATTTTTGAGAGCTTTCCTAATCATATTTCTGCCCTTGCTGATGATGTTATTCCAAATAATTTCTGGTGAGTCGAGATCCATGTGGACAACTTCTCCAAGCTGAATCACTTCATAGAAGTCTGTACATTTCTCATGATTCTTCACTATCGGATGGAAGCGGACAAACTCAGAAATGATTCCGTTTTTCTCAATCCACTTCTTGTAGGCGCTAAACAGCGCTCCTGTGTTTTCTCCCTCAATTATCCATCCACCGTAGCCATATGGTGTGGCGAAGTCGAAATACTTTCCAGCTTCAATCTTTCCCTTAAAATGAGGATCATCTGTTACGTCTCGTTTCATGACCACATTTATACCGCGTGTATTACCATCTTCGTAATGAAACAGAATTGGTTCACCATCACCATGAATCTGAAAGGCTTTTACATAGCCGCTCAACCAATATGTATCAAAATCATGGAACGAATGCACAACGGCATCCCATTGTTCAGCTTGTTCCAAAGTATAGACTTCAATCATTATTTGATCCCTTTCATAATGCGACTTCACTATTTTTTAGGGCTTCGCAACCCATACCGCATAGCTCTGTATATATTGTTCAGCACATACGAAGTCCCAAACGACAATGGGTTCATGAAATGAATGCTCACTGTGCGCATTCTCGTTATCAAACTCCATTGTGGATAACCGAAAAGGGGAATTCTCTGCTTTGTAAAAGTCCTCGTCTCGTCAATCACTTCTTGAAGGGCTTCTTTCTCTTTCCTGTTGCATGAATAGTAGTTCTCCCAGATCCTCGCTACCGCTTCAGCACAGGTTCGTAATAAATCCCGGTATGAATCCTCGTCCAATCTATCTTTCAGATAGTCATAGCGTTCTATATTGGAAATCCAGCAGCCTTCAAGATTCTCCAGATGTCTTGTTTCAGAAAGGCCATCCGTTCTCCATCTGTAATGGTATTTAGGCGATGAGATTGTATTAACGAGGGCGGAAGAGGCAAACACTCGATATGTGGTTGCTATATCCTCATAAACTCTACCTTCCGGGTAACGGATGTCTTCAAAGCACCGCCGTTTATATAGCTTGTTCCACACTGCGTTTATAAGTTTCTTGTTTAGCAAAGCACGAACAGCATCCATTCCGGACATCTGCTGTTCCTGCTTTATTACTGTTATTGTTTTTGCATCGTGTTCTCTATAGTGACCGCACTCAACAACATCTGCCCCGGTCTCCAATGCCCTGCTTAACAAGCATTCATACATATCCGGCTCAATCCAGTCATCGGAGTCAACAAAGCCTATCCATTCTCCGGCGGCATTATTCAGCCCCAGATTGCGGGCACAGCTCAATCCCCGGTTTTCAGTATGAAAAACTCTGATTCTCGAGTCTGTAGCCGCGTATTCATCGCAAATTGCTCCGCTTTTGTCCGAAGAACCGTCATCAATTATCAATATTTCAAGATTCGTATATGTTTGATTGACTATACTGTCCAGGCACTTTTTTAAGTATGGCTCTACATTGTAAACGGGAACAATAACAGAAATCAATTGCAGAGCCTCCTTTTGGTTTTACTTGAAACACCTGTGAATAATATCTATAATTCTGTCCTGCTGCTCAGGGGTCATTTTATTATCGCTCGGCAGGCACAGACCTCTGCGGAATATATCCGCGCCGGCGTCGGTAACCGAACCGGCAATATATGCGTTTGACTGGCCGCGACCGCTGCCTTGCTTTGTTATGAACGCGTTCATTCTGTAAATCGGCTGCATATGCATCGGTTTCCAGATCGGCCGGCCTTCGGCGTTTATTGAGGCGATGGCATCAAGTATTTCGTGCGGCGAGCTTTTGCCGGGCTCGCTGCTGTAAAGATAATCCTGCTCACCGCGCACCATGGGAGCCAAGGCGCTTTCATCAATAATCATACACGAAAGCCAGAAATTCGGGCTGCTGTTTTCCCTGTCCCACGGATTCATTTTAACCGGGAGACCGGAAAGACCTTTTTCGTACCTCTCCCAGATTGCTTTTTTCTGAGCAATGTGCTCTTCAAGGTAAGGCATCTGACCGCGGACTACGCCTGCGACTATGTTGCTCATACGGTAATTGTAGCCTATTTCTTCGTGCTGATACCACTGCGCGGCCTCACGGGATTGCGTGCTCCATTTGCGCGCTTTGTCGGCGTGAGCTTTGCTGTCTGTAATGAGCATACCGCCCGAGGAGCCGGTTATGATTTTATTGCCGTTGAATGAAATCACAGAAACATCTCCGAAACAGCCGGTCTGAACGTCTTTATATGAGGCGCCGAATGATTCCGCCGCATCTTCAACTATCAGCGCGCCGTGCTTTTTTGCAACGGCTTTTATTTCATCCATTTTGGCGGGAGTGCCGTAAAGATGTGCCAGAACTATAAGCTTTACGTCGGGATATATTTCAAACGCTTTTTCCAGCGCCTCCGGGTCCATATTCCAGGTGTCATATTCGGTGTCTATATATACTGCCTCGCCGCCCTCGTAGGCAACCGGGTTTACTGTCGCGTCAAAAGTCATATCGCTGCAGAAGACTTTTTTGCCTTCAAGCGCGCCGTGACCGGCTGCGGGCTTTCCGTAGAGCTCCTCGGCGCACAGCTTTACGGCTAGATGGAGCGCTGCCGTACCCGAAGAGAGAGCGACTGCGTATTCCCTGCCGGTTTTTTCCGCGGTGAGGCGCTCAACCTCATTTATGTTTGCGCCGACTGTGGAAACCCAGTTGGTCGCTATTGCGTCATCAACCCATTTCTGCTCATCGCCGTGCATTGTAGGGGAGGCGAGCCATATTTTGTTTTCAAAAGGGGTGATGTTTTTCAGAGATTCTTTCATTGCCGTATAATCCCTTCTTCCGGCTCACTGCCGAATCAGTTGTTTGCAGGATGATAAGTGTCAACTATATCCATAACCAAATCGCGTATGTCATCGCTGTTGTCAAACGCCGCTTTCAGAAGAACGGAAAGCTTGGCTAAGAATACGTCGTTGTCAAAGGGGATGGGGTTGCCTATGTGAATGAGCTTGTTGGGCGTGGTCTTCATACCCTCTTCGCTCATAAGTTTTTCTTCATAGAGCTTTTCGCCGGGGCGCAGACCGGTATATTCGATTTTCACGTCGATGTCGGGCCTGAGTCCGCTGAGCTTGATGAGGTTTCGGGCAAGAGTGTCGATTTTTACGGGCTCGCCCATATCAAGCACAAATATCTCTCCGCCTTTGGCATATGTGCCGGCTTCGAGCACGAGGCTTACGGCCTCGGGTATCGTCATAAAGTAGCGGATAATATCCTTGTGGGTTACCGTAACAACTCTCGTGGTTTCAATCTGCTTTTTGAAAAGCGGTATAACGGAGCCGTTACTGCCGAGCACATTGCCGAATCTGACCGCAACAAACTCGGTCTGGGCGTGCCTGTGCCCGAGGTTATCCTGGCCGGGAATCACGAAGGGCTCGTCTCCGCTTTCTTTATCTTCCATATGGGTCTGCAAAACGGGAATTTCACATTCTTTGTTTTCTTTGATTTTCTGGTCAAACGCCTGAATAATCATTTCGCAAATACGCTTGCTCGCGCCCATAATGTTTGTGGGGTTGACGGCCTTATCCGTGCTGATAAGCACAAAGCGCTGCACGCCGTTCATCATGGCGGCGTATGCTGTTTTGTATGTGCCGAACACATTGTTCTTTATTGCTTCATTGGGGCTGTCCTCCATAAGAGGAACGTGTTTGTGCGCAGCGGCGTGATAGACAATGTCCGGCTTGTATTTTGCAAACAGATCGTTCATCCTGCGGCTGTCGCGCACGGAGCCGATTTCAACGGCGAGATTGAGGTCGGGGTAGGCCCGCTTGAGCTCCTGCTGGATATCATAGGCGTTATTCTCATAAACATCATAGATGAGCAGCAGCTCGGGGGAGTGTTTGGCAATCTGCCTTGCGAGCTCGCTGCCTATGCTTCCGCCGCCGCCTGTCACGAGGATTCTTTTGCCCTTGATATATTCGAAAATTTCGCTCATATCTACCTTCACGGGGTCTCTTCCGAGCAGGTCGACAACATCAACGTTTTTCATCTGTGAAACGGAAAGCTCGCCGTTTACCAGCTGATAAATAGCCGGCAGGTTTTTCAGCTCGCATCCTGTCTCTTTGCATATGTCAAGAACATGGCTGAGCTCTTCATGGCTGAGACTCGGAAGAGCGACATAGATTTTGTCAATATGGTATTTTTTGCAGAAATAAATTATGTCATTACGATCGCCGACAATCTGTATGCCTTCGATGAACCTTCCTTTTTTGTTCGGGTCATCATCAATTATACACGCGACTTTTCCGCTGACTCTGTCGGAAGTCTGGATATCACGGAGAATTGCCTGACCGGCGCTGCCGGCGCCCACGAGCATTATTCTCGGGCCTCCCGCCGCGGAGGAGGAGTTTTTCATAACCACAAGCGCCCTTTGAGCTAACCTTGCTCCCAGAATAAGGGCAAACTGGAAGAGCGCGCCGAACACATAGTATGAGAAGGGCATTCTCATTCTTCCGTAGCCGTAGTAAATGAAAGGCATTATCAGCAGAGAATGCATCACAGTTGTCACGAGGCAGGCGAGAGCGGAGTGTGAAAGCTCATAATAACCCGCATACTCCCAGACCATGGAGTAGAGTTTGAAGGCGCTGAATATTATGACACAGATTATTGAGTAAAAGGGGGCAAAGCGTAAAAACGAGCTCAAATATGCGCGCGGGATTGATGAAAATCTCAGGTCGAATCTGAGCAACAGCGCGGCAAAATATGACAGGTTGACCGCAACAGCGTCGTAAAGCACGAGTACTGCAGCAGTTATCTGCCAGGGTTCAAATCTGAATTTCTTTTTTATTTCTTTGCTGTTTTTTTCGGGGCTCATTTAAATGTCCTTCTTTCGGCATCAATTAGAATCTGCGTCGGCAAAAAATAATTATAGCATGTTTTGCCCGGTTTATCAAGTTAAATTTATATAATATTATAAAAATCAAAATATGGTCTATCGTGCATTTTTCACCAATGAAACAATTATGTCCGGGTTTCTTGATGTGATGTTGTCAGGGCTTTTGCGCAGAATAAATTTTGCTTTTCCGGGCGTGTTTACGGTCCACACCGAAACGAGCAGACCTCTTCTGTGCATCTCTCTGCTGAGGGCACTGCTCATATGGGCATAGTTCAGGTTTATGCCGATTGCTCCTGAGGATTCGACTTTATCGGCTGCTTTTTTTATTCCGCCGATGAGCCCAACGCTTGTGTTGAGATAATACGGGATTTCCGGGCTTTTCTGCTTCACATCGGGCAGGAAAGCTTCGGTGATGCCTGTATAGAAAATTCTGTCAAAGACACCCGCTTCGCGCGCAAGCGGAGCAATGCATTCAAGCCTGCTTGTGTTTTTGACATCGACATTCGCTTTTATGCCCGGATGGACGCCGAGAAATTCAAAAGCCTCACGCAGTGTGACATATTCTTTTTTGCTTTCGGGTTTATTGTGAGAGAGCACGGGCACGCCGTCATCCGTGAAATTCAGGTCAAACTCAACTATGGATGCTCCGGCTTTTATACCCGCCTCCATAGCTTCGAGCGAATTATCGGGCAGGCCCATGCAGCCGGAGTGGGCCGTTACCGTCAATCCGCGCACGGCGGCTTTGTTTCCGCGTTTTCTCAGAAGTATAATCAGTATCAAAACAGCCGCAATCAGTGCCGCGGCAATGATAATTGCATATTTCATGTCCGGTATCATCCCCGTTGATATAATTTTAAAAAAAATTCTGTTCCGGTGTGATGCGTTTCGCATTTAAACTATTATACTACCATTTGCCGATAAAGGTCAATATTTATTTTATATTATAAAGAGTGCCGGAAATCAATCTGCGGTATTGACAAAGTAATAAACAAGATATATAATATAATGAAACACTCTGACACAAGATGTTGTGCAAAGTCTTGCGAAAAAGGAGAGCGGCAGTATGGTCTTTTCACTTGATAAGTATTTTCCGCCCGATTTCGGTTCGGAGTTATTGCGTAATTCTCCCGATGCAAAGCTTGCGCCCGCTCCCAAAGACGGAGTGGCTCCGGACAATTATCACGCTACAAGCATCTTCCCCGAGTATTTTAAAATAGGCGGGGAGTGGCTTCTGGCAAAAGAAAGCCGTATGGACTGCGTTCCCGTTTACGAAAACGGCGGCATATCGGTGCGCGAGTTCCGCCGTCTCAAAAAGGGTGAGCTTGTTGTTTGCGGCAGAACGGAGCGCGGCGAAGACGGAATATATATTCACACCGGCGGATTTACGCACGGCGAGGCAGGCAGCGAGACGTTTGCGTTCAGGCAGGGCCATTCGAGGGAGACTTCATTCTCGAGAGATTATGACGAGCTTTATGAGTTGCTTAAGTATGAGAGAGACAACGGCAAAATTGTCTGGGTTATGGGCCCGGCCTTTTCCTTCGACCACGATGCCCGTGACGCGTTTTCAAGAGTGATTGCGGGCGGGTATGTCCACACAGTGCTTGCCGGAAACGCTCTTGCGACCCACGACCTTGAAGGCGCTTATCTCAACACCGCGCTCGGGCAGAATATATACACCCAAAAAAATATTCCGCTGGGTCACTACAACCATATTGACACTCTAAACAGAGTCCGTCTTTACGGCTCGGTCTCCGAGTTTATTAAGCGCGAAAACATAGATAACGGCATAATATTCAGCTGCGAAAAATACGGGGTGCCCTATGTGCTCGCGGGGTCAATCAGGGATGACGGCCCTCTCCCGTGTGTTTATGCAAACGCTTACGAGGCTCAGGATGCAATGAGAGCTCAGATAAAGGATGCGACCACGGTCATCTGTATGGCGACTATGCTCCATTCCATTGCGGTAGGTAATATGACCCCTTCATACAGAGTGCTGCCCGACGGCACGGTCAGAAAAGTATATTTTTACTGCGTGGATATTTCTGAGTTTACCGTAAACAAGCTGACAGACAGGGGAAGCCTCAGCTCAAGAGGGATAGTAACCAACGCTCAGGATTTTATAGTCAATATCGCAAACGGTCTCGGACTCTGATAAACAGGAGGAGAAAAAATGCCGGGTAAGATTTTCGGCTCGGGCAATAAGCCGCTCAAAATTCAGTTTATTACCGATGTTCACTACTACGCGAGAGAAAACGGCACCTCAGGCGCCGCTTATGACAAAGAGGAGCAGAAAAGCCAGATTGTCATAAAAGACAGCGACCTGGTCATAAAGAAAGCTTTTGATATGCTCTGTGAGGATACTTCAACGGATATTGTCGTTCTTTCGGGAGACACTACAAGAAACGGAGAGTACAACTCACACGAGGGAATAATTGCCCTGCTGCGGGAGCTTAAAGAAAAAGGCAAAAGAGTTTATGTTATAACTGCCACCCATGATTACAGAGGCAACGTCGAGGGCGTCGGATTCAGCGGAGACGAGAGGGTGGTTGTGCCCGCAGTAAGCGACAGACACGAGCTCTGGGATATGTACTATGAGTTCGGACCGTCGGAGGCAATCGCCGCTCACAGAGATTCGATGTCTTATGTGGTTCAGCTTGCGCCCGGTTATCGCCTTTTTGCTCTGAATGACGATTACAACGGCAAAACCGAGGGCGGAGGTTCGGGCTTCTCGGATTCCTGTATGCAGTGGATTGCCGAGCAGCTTGAGGACGCAAAAAAGAACGACCAGTTTGTTATCGCGATGACTCACCATCCGATGATTTCCCCGTCACCGTTTTACTCTGTGATAGGCAGCGGAGATATGCAGAAAAACCATGAAACAACGCGCGAGATATTCGCGGACGCAGGCCTTTGCTGTATGCTGACGGGGCACACTCACATACACAATATCGGTTATATAACCACAGCAAAGGGCAACAGGTTTTATGATATTTCCTGCAGTGCGCTCATCGGCTGCCCGCCGAACTACAGGAATGTAACCTTTGACCCGGCAAACGCCAGGGTCGATGTTGACACAGTCACCATAACCGATGTGCCGGGCATTGACACAGGCACCGGCGGTTTTGACAAATATATGGAAAATTTCTTCTTCGGTATGATAAGAAGAGTGGTCTGGGCAATGGGCTACGATATTGACAAGCTTGCCGAAATGACTCCCGCTTTTTCGATTCCCGGAGAGAAGGTTTACAAACTTAAACGGGTAATAAAGCCCGTAGGAAAGTTTCTCAATAAGCTTACTTTCAAAAAAATATGGAGGGTCTGCAAAAAAGAAAGCGGTCTGACCGGAGCCGACATAGAGGATATCAAAGACAACAAGGTTGTGGACTTTATTGTAGAGCTTGTAAAGAATCTTTATTGCGGAGATTCCCCTTACGGCCCCGAAACAAGAGAGTACAGACTCACATGCGGCTTCCTGAATGTGATTGACAGCTTTCTCGGCACAATACATATGCCGATAGGCAAGTTCCTAAAAGGCGCATCAAGCGTAAGAGCGCTTGTCGAGCCGCTTCTCTGGAAGGATGGGTTCAGAGATTCGCAGGCAACGCTTCCGCTTTATCCGCTTTATGACGAGGGCAATCCCGCGCCCGAAGAAATGTTTGAGAAAAAAGAGTTCGCAGATACCGTAAGGCCGAGCAAAAAAGGTCCTTTGGTGCTTTGCCTGATTATACTTGCCGTGCTGCTGCTTCTCGGCATAATCGCCGCGGCTGTCACGGGAATTGTCAATCTGATATTACTCTTTATTAAATAGGCTTTTTTAATTAAACTGCTCACAAATACAGCACAGCGAGGTTACGGCAATGAAAAAATTCTTATCAGTCTCAGTTATTATCGCACTTGTACTTTCAACATTCATAGCGGTGGTCGTAAACGCCCAGGATGCTGATTTCTTTGATGGAATGGAACCCGCCGAGTGGGATTATTCCGTTCAGGAGGTCACGCCGGACGAAGACACATACGAAACACGCCCCGACACACCGAAGGATACGGACTCATCCGGCTACGGCTTGGAAGAGGAAAATAACGGTTTCTTTATTCCCAAAAAGAAGCTCCCGACATCTGCCGGAATAGAAGCGCTTCGCGGGGAGTTCAATTATTATCAGGGGCCTTATGTTTACGGAGTCAGAGCAAACGACTACGCTCTGTATGACCCGAGAGGTATCTCAGACAATCACAAGTATCCGCTTATTATATATGTTCACGGCGCTTTTCACGGCTGGAAGAGGGAAGGTCAGCTCAATGACAGCGATTTCCCCTACTGGGCATCCGAGGAGCTTCAGAGCAGGTTCAATGAGGGCGGAGCGTTCATAATGCTCCCGAGGTCCACCGGCGCGCTGACATTCTGGGACGGCGGTCAGGTGCCCAGCCTTAAGGCTGCTATAGATGATGTTATAAGAAATTCCGGCGGCAGCATAGACACAAGCAGGATCGTCATTATGGGTTCCTCCGACGGCGGAGCTATGGTGCGCAAGATGATTTGTGCCTATCCCGACTTTTTCTGCGGCGCTCTTACTTTGTGCCAGACAGGATTCTATTCCGGCGCCGAGGCAAATATCACAGCGGGTATCCCCATATGGCTTATCGCCTGCAAAAAGGATTTCTTTGTGCTTTACCCGATATTCCAGGTGCCTATGTGGAATACAATCAGAAGTCACTCCGCCGTAAGCTCAAAATGCAGGTTTACCTCTCTTGATGAGCTCTATTACCCGGACGGGTCCAAGCCTACAAACACGCACAATCTTGCGAGGGTGGCTTCGTATGACCTGCAGCTAATAGACGGCTCTGACTATCCTTATGAGCACACGGTTGACGGTGACGGCAGAGTCATTGATATTCACGCGGGCAACGGCATTATCGCCTGGATAAACGAGCTTTAAAAGCATACACTTTAAATAAAGAAAACGCCGCCGGATGGCTTTTGCCTCCGGCGGCATATTGCATTTTACCGTATCGGGTGATTCAGTTTATATACTTCGCGTAAAAAGCGAGTGCCTTCTCAATTGCCTCTTTACCCGCTTTGCTTTCGGATGCCAGCACACTGAACACGTGCGGCAGATTGACTCCGTCATATTTCGGAAAATCGAGAAGCAGCACATCCACGCCCTTGTTTCTCAGAATGTCCGCCTGCTCGCGGGTCTGCTTAAGAGCCATTGAGTCACCGCTGCTGGTGATAAGACAGGTGGGAGGAAACTCGGCAATAGGAGCTATTTCGTCAAAGTTCATATACTTGAAGCCGAGCGCCGATTTGTAGTTTTTGCCCCACATTTTTGTGGTGTAAACGCTCATGATTCCTTTATTTTTAGCGCTTGCCACAGGGGAGGTAAGCAGCAGTGTTTTCAGCTTCATTGCAGGAGCGGCAGTGCCGAAAACTCCTCGCAGCTTTTCGCTCGTGAGCAGGGCTGCCGCGTAGCTCGCCAGCATACCGCCTGCGGAATCCCCGGTGAGCATTATGTTTTCCTTGCTGCAGGGGTAATCGTCAAGATGAAGCGAAATAAAGTCAAGCGCGGACATAACATCCCTGAGCTGGTCATAGACGGTGACCTCGGGCACAAGAGGATAGCTTATATTAAAGACTGTGAAGCCTCTTTTAGCGAGATTCAGGCAGTAAATCTTATTGAGTTCCTTGCTGCCGTACATCCAGCCGCCGCCGTGAATATCAATGATTACGGGCAGGGCGTGCGCGGCGTCTTCGGGATAATACACATCCAGAAGGTGCATTGGATGGCCGTCGCCGAAATAGGGGATATCGCAGATTCGTTTTATTCCTTCTGGTTCGGTCTGCGAAGCGATGTTTTTGGCGTCGCTTTTTTCAACTGTTTTCCAGAAAGCTTTGCTGATTGAGAAGAAAACCGACATGTTATTACCTCCGTTACGCTTTGTTTTTTACATTGTATCACCGGAAAGCCTATAATGCAATCACGGCACAAAAAAAGCGCCCTGCAAAAATGACAGGGCGGTTTTTTTGAGTTCAATCAGGCCTCTTCCTGCTGAATCTTTGCGAAACACTCGCTGCAGTAGACAGGTCTGTCCTCACGCGGCTTAAAGGGAACTTTTGCAACTCCACCGCAGGAATCACAAGTAGCCTCAAACCATTCGCGCTCTCCACGGGCGGCATTTTTGCGCGCATCGCGGCAGGCCTTGCAACGCTGGGGCTCATTAACAAAGCCTTTTTCAGCGTAGAATTCCTGTTCACCGGCAGTGAAAACGAATTCATTTCCGCATTCCTTGCAGATGAGAGTTTTGTCTTCGTACATGATCTTACCTCGCTAATTTTTTTTTGCCCTTGGACGGAATTGCACCGCCACCTTTGTCAAGACAACGCTCTGCTTTAAGCTACGGGGGCATATATTCAGCAACCTTCAGGTGCCGGATTCACTGAATTTGCGGTATTTTTTTCTGATGCGCTGAACGGCATTGTCAACGGATTTTTTGCCGCATCCGAGAGCTTCGGATATTTCGGAATACCGGTATCCTCTGAGACGCATGGAAATAACGCTCTTTTCAAAATCGGAAAGGCAGGTGTCAATAAACATGCTGATTTCGATTTTTTCCTCGCGGGCGCTTATGGAGTTTACCGGGTCAATTATCTGCAGGGGCGAGTCTGTGTCAATCACATTGAGCGCCGATGACAGCGCATAGTTGCCGCTGCTGTTTGCGCGGGCGAGAAACGAGAGCACCCTGCTTTCAATGCAGGAGGAGGCGTAAGCCTCAAAGGGAACGCCCTTTGAAGGGTCAAACTTTCTCACCGCATAGAGGAAGCCGACCATACCTTCCTGTGCCAGGTCCTCTTTGGAGAGTCTGAAATCGCCGCCGGAATATTTCACGCTTTTTGCTTTGGCTGCCGGAGCAATTCGGGCAATGAGCTCTGACATTGCGCTGTCATCGCCTTCGTTTGCGCGCTTTACAAGCTCGGCGGTATCGGCAGTTTTGCTCTCTTTACTTACCATAGCACTCTCCTTGTTACAAGCGCCACAATTATAAAACTATTATTATTCTTTGTCAATGATTTTTTGTGCAAAATGCGGGAATTATCTGGTTTATGGTTCCGGATAAGAATTAATTCGGACAAATTACCCAAAAATGTTACACTCTTATTTACGTGTGTAATGCCGACGATTATCATTGACAACGCAGCCCGATACAGTTAAAATAAAACAAAAGGCATTAGATATAAAGGGAGGAATACAAATGGCAAGATATCTCATAATCAACGCCGACGACTGCGGGCTTTGCGACAGCGCAAACGAGGCGATATTTGACCTGTTCAGAAGCGGAAGCATTAAATCATCCACCATAATGATGCCCTGCCCCAAGGCTGAGGATGCGGTGAAGTTCGCTGTGGAAAACCCGCAATATGCCTTCGGAGTTCATCTAACAATGACAAACGAATGGTGTGAGAGATGGCCGTGGGGTCCTCTTACAGACGGTAAAACCCTGAAAAACGAGCAGGGCAGAATGTGGCCTGAGAATGAGGATTTCGAGGCTCACTGTTCGTATGCCGAAACAGAGAAGGAAATATACGCGCAGATTGAAATGGCCGAAAATCTCGGTATGAAGCCCGTTCAGGTAGATAATCATATGGGTTCGCTCTACGGCATGAACGGCAGATATCTTATGCTGCCCAAGGTTTTTAAAATCTGCGGTAAAAAAAAGTATCCCTTCCGTATGTGCACTACGCCCAAGGATGAATTCTGCCCGGACGGCGTGTCACTCTCGCTCTATAAATTTTTCTGCTATTTCTGCCGTTTCCTCGGCAAAATACATAAGGTTGTAACTCCCGATTATCTTATTCTGACCGATCAGGTAAATTCCCTCAAGGATAAAGAAACCTATGAGCAGTTCAGAGATGCTTTCCTTGAGTTTCACGGAAATATACCCGAGGGAGTCACCGAAACTTTCATTCATCCCGCTCTTGAGACCGATGAAATGAAATATATTACAGGCACCTGGCAGAGAAGATACTGGGAATACCTTCTTATGAAGGACCCTGTTACGCACGAATACTTCAGAAACAAAGGCATTGAGCTCATAAGCTACCGCGAGCTTATCGAAATGAAGAGTAAAAAGAAATAAAAAAGGGGAGCGGAGCATGAAAATACTCGTGATAAACGGGCCCAATATCAATATGCTCGGCATAAGAGAGCCCGATATATACGGCAGGGAGGATTATTCCTCACTGTGCGCAATGATAGAAAAGCACGCCGCCCAAGCCGGCGTTCAGGTTGAGATTTATCAGTCCAATCACGAGGGCGACCTTGTTGACAGAATCCAGCAGGCATACGGCAACACACAGGGAATCGTGATTAACCCGGGAGCTTACACCCACACAAGCGTTGCTCTGCTTGACGCTCTCAAGGCGGTTGGCATACCGGCTGTTGAGGTCCATATAAGTGACCCCGACAGCCGTGAGGATTTCAGAAAAACGAGTTATGTAAGGCTTGCCGCTCTCTGCACAATCAAGGGCAGAGGGCTGCGCGGCTACCTCGACGCGATAGACTGTCTTATAAAGGAGATATAATATGAACGCGACCAAAAAACAGACTATTGTTTCCTGGGTGCTTTTTGCCGTGATTTTTGCCGCCCTTCTTATTACGGCCACTTTCACGGACCTGCAGGTGTCACAGATTCTGACAAAGGGAACCCTGCCCGAGGGCAGTTACCTTGCGAAGGGCCTTTTCGGCGTGGTGCTTGAGTGTCTCGGATGCAGCGCTCCTTATCTGATCGGAGCTTTTTCAATTGAACTGTTTTTTATTTATGTTTTGCGCTTTGTCGAAAACAAGGCTGCCAAATCCGTGCTTACGGTAGTTTTGCAGATTGCGGATTTTGCCGCTTATTACGCCCTCGCTCTCGACACGCTCAATTACAATCTCAGGCACTACGGCATGGAGGGCTCAAAGCCCGCATTTATGAAAGCCGAGCTGGTTTTTGTTGCCGCTTTTCTTGTGCTCATAACCGCTTTGGCGGCAAACAGTTTTTCGGATGACAGTATCAGACGGGTGCCGCGCATCGCGTTTTCCGTTGCTTTTGCTATTGCGGTTTCAAGCGTTCTCGTAACCCTGCTCAAGGGTCCTTTCGGAAGGCCCCGTTTCAGGGCCATGAACTACGCCGGCGATTTCAGCTATTACTCACGCTGGTATGTGCTCAACGGTCAGCCCGACAAAGAATGGATGAAGGAGTATTTCAGCAGCACGGATGCCTGCAGGTCGTTTCCCAGCGGGCACACACAGAGCGCGGCTGTGATATTCTGCATATTGATGCTCAAGGATATGTTTGCCATTGAGTCAAAGAAAAAGAACGCGCTTCTCTGGATAACGGCTGTTATCTGGACCGGCGCGGTTGCCCTGAGCAGAATAATGGTCGGCGCCCATTTCTTCAGCGATGTGCTTGTGGGCGGCACAATCGGTTTCCTTTCCGTTATGCTCGGCAGAGAGATTATCCTGTATAAATTCTCGCATTTCAGGGCGGTTTTCTCAGGTAACGGTAAATAAACAAGATAATAAGCAACAAGACACTTTAAGCTGCGGGCTCCGGGCCCGCAGCAGTTTTTATGCAAAAAAGCCCGGGCAAATAAAATGAACCTGTTACTCAGGGGGTAACAGGTTCATTCTTTGTAAATACGTTATCTGCTTTACGAGATATAGTCCACCGGATTCTGAGTTTCGCCGTTATATATTACTTCAAAATGGAGATGGGGGCCGGTTGAGTTTCCGGTTGAGCCGACCTTGCCGATAACCTTGCCGCCTTCCACATAATCTCCCGGTCGAACCGTGATGGAGTTATTCATAAGGTGGGCATATCTGGTTTTGTAGCCGTCGCCGTGGTTAATGAGAATCATATTGCCGTAGCCGGAGCCGGAGTGCGAAACTATCTCCACCGTTCCGCTGCGTGCCGCTATGGCGGGCGAACCCATTGCCGTGCCGTTGCCTGTGCAAAGGTCCACGCCGCTGTGCCAGCCGGTGCTTCTCCAGCCGTAGGGGGAGCTGATGTAGTGGCAGCTCGGGGCAGGCCAGAGGAAGCCCTGGTCGGAGGCCATACCTATGTATATGCCGCCGTAGGTGGTCATTGTGCCGATAACGATTCTCTCATCTGTGGCAGGGGTGACTACCTCGTTGTGAACAGAGGTGTCAACAAGTGCGTCGTTGATATAAGTTTTTGTGGTCACTATCCTCTGAGTGCCGTTGACACCCTCCTGACGCACAAGGCGGTAGCCGCTGTATTTGGTGGCGTCGCGCGTGGTGATAGTTTCAAAGGGTATGGGAGCAATTCTTGAAGATTTAACCGTCTTTTTGATATTTACAATTCTGTTTGAGGTAGGCACCGTGACCGTGTCGCCCTCTTCAAACACGCTTTCCTGATTGATGCCGGGATTGAGCTCAATGAGTTCCGTTATATTTGACTCGCAGATTTCCGCGATCTCATCAAGAGTCTGTGTTTCCGGCACTATGTAAGCGGCGGTGGCGCCCTTTTTGCCGAGCACCGTGGTCTCGAGTTTCTGAGCGTCCCACATCACATCGGGGTCGTCACGGTAAAGCCCCTGCATATAGTCTATATCTTCCGCGAAACCGACCACATAGCCGCCTGCCGACGCGTCGTTTTCATACGGCTCCAGTATGTTGTAAAAAACTGTCTTGGCGTCCGCTTCATTCTTGACGGCGCAGAGAAAATTGCCGTTTATATATATTCCGCAGGCGTTTGTGAGGTTGTCAACGGAGTTTTCTATCATCCTGTCGGATATTGTTCTCGCGTCACTCAGCTCCACGGGCGAAACGAGAGCAAGCTCATAACCCGCGTTGAGAGATGCGGCGGAAACCTGGGTTACTTCGGTCAGACTGTTTACCGAGAGCTTATCCATAACCAGCTCTCTCGCCTTGATGAAAACGGATTCGTCTGTAATGTAGCCCACGCTCTGATTGTTGTAAATGACGTTCAGGGCAAAAGTGACGCTGTTCCAGTAATTGAATACCGCAAAAAGTATAAGCAGCGAGATAACGGGCAGGGCGGTGTTGGCCGCTGTTCTGAGCAGGCTTCTGTGGCGCGTAACCGCCTTGCGTATATAGTGCCAGAGTATGGGCGGTATTGAAAGCGGCCTTTTGAGAGAAGCAAATATGGATTTTCTCGCCGAGCGTATTTCTTTATGTAAATACACCACTTCTCTCGCGGTGGATTTTGCGCCCGAATTAAGCTGCTTCTTTGTGCCTGCCGTGACCGAGCGGAAGACTCTTGCGACTCTTCTTACAGGTATGGAAATAAAATGGATTATGGTGGCGAGCACGGCCTCAACAGCTCTTATAACAGTGTCGCCGAGGCTGTATATTCCGCCGTAAACGGCGTTTTTCTCGTCAAGGTCAATATAAACGGGGATTTTCTTCTTTCCGGCTCTGTGCTTTTTGGCTTTCTTTGATTTCCTTGACTTTTTCCTTCCGGATGCGTCGCTGCTTCTGAAGGCCTGAAGGTCTATAACCTCCTCCTCATCGCCGCCGCTTACCGCCGCGGAGCGCCCTACTATGGAGTCCATATTGCTCATGGCCTCTTCGACCTGCAGGGAGTATCTTCTTTCAACATCCTCCCTTATGGCTTCCATTTCTTCACGGCGCCGCTGTTCATCCCTCAGGCGCATCTCTCTTTCGCGCGGGGATTCCTCGCCCGAGTAGATGCTTGTAAGGTCATAAGCGCTGCCGAAGACCTCATCGGAGGAAGGGGCGGAGCTGTTTTCGCTTTGCCCGCCGTTATTCACTTTTCTGATGTCTTCGTTGCTCATTTAATTCTCCGAATAATGTGGATTGAAATTCATTAAACTTTATTATACCACAATATATTGTATTATTCAATACCGAGTTTGTTCTTTGAGGAAGCGCCCGAGGGCGTCCTGCCAGGAGGGCAGACGGCTGAAGCCCGCGGCATCGAGCGATGACTTTGAAAGCCGGGAGTTGTGAGGCCTTTCGGCGGCCGACGGATACTCTGATGAAGCAATCGGGATTATCTTTGCCCCGAGACCCGCCTGAGCCATAATCTCACGGGCAAAGCCGGCGAATGAGCACACACCTTCGTTTGTGGCGTGGTATGTGCCGTATTTATCGCTCTTTATCATTTCTTTAATAAGAACAGCGAGGTCGCGTGTGTAGGTCGGCGAGCCGATCTGGTCGTCCACAACTCTTATCTCGTCTTTTTCCCTTCCGAGGCGCAGCATAGTGTAAACAAAGTTGTTTCCGCACGCCCCGAAGACCCAGGAAATTCTGACAATGAAGAAGCGGGAGCAGTATTTTTTTACCGCTTCCTCTCCGAGAAGCTTCGTCTCCCCGTAACAGTTGAGCGGAGCTTTTTCATCGTCTGTTTCATAAAATTCTTTACCTCTCCCTGAGAAAACGTAGTCGGTGGATGTGTAAAGAAGATTGATTCCGTATTCTCCGCAAAGACGCGCCACATTTTCCGTTCCGTCAGCGTTTATCCTGCTGCAGAGTTCTCTTTCGGTTTCGGCTCTGTCAACGGCGGTATATGCCGCAAGGTGAATCACGGCATCGGGTTTTTTCTCTTCAAATGTTTTTTTCAGATTAAATTGGTCGGTGATATCTCCGTCGGGCAGATCAAAAGGTATGATTTCGTTTCCGTCTGCCTCAAGAGCGGCGGTTACATCTGTGCCCAGCTGACCTTTTGCCCCGGTAACAAGTATTCTCATAAAGCACTCTCCGGCGATTCAGTATTCTACTGCCGTATTTTACCATATGAGTAAAATATAAACAAGTTTTTTTAAAAAATCTCTGTTAATGTGTAAATAATTGTGATAATATACAAATAAGAAGGCGATTGAAATGAATTACCAAGGCATTATCGATTTGCATACGCACACCGAAAGGTCATTTGACGGCCATTTTTCCGCGGATAAAATGTGTGAGGAAGCGGTAAAAAAAGGAATTAAGACGCTCGCGATAACCGACCATCTTGAAATGTACGCTTACTACCGCGACTCTTTCGATGAAACGGCGCGTCTGTCTTTTGCCGATGTCGCGGCCGCCCGTGAAAAGTACGCGGGGCGTCTTGAGGTCCTTGCGGGCGCCGAGATGGGCGAAACGGTGTATGACGAAACAATAAAAACCCTGAGCGGCAGAGTGGCCGGGCAGTATGACTATGATATAGTGATAGGCGCTGTACATAATCTGCCCGACAGGGACGATTTCTATTATATGGATTTCAGCGGAGAATCGGATTTTTATCCGCTGCTTGACGAGTATTTTTTCTGGGAGCTCGAAACGGCAAAATGGGGCGGCTTTGACACTCTCGCCCACCTTACTTATCCTCTGCGCTATATCACAGGCAAATACGGCAGAGAAGTCGATATGAGCAGATATTCCGGAATAATCGATGAAATATTGCTCACGCTGATAAATAACAATAAGGCGCTCGAGCTTAACACGGCGGGTTTCCGTCAGCCGATAGGCGAGCCCTCGCCGAATGAAGAGGTTATCGCCCGTTACAGACAGCTCGGGGGCAAATATCTCACCGTGGGCTCCGATGCCCACTATACAGAGCATCTCGGCAGCGGTATTCCGGATGCCTTCGATATTGCTCTGCGCTGCGGATTCAGGGAAATAACGGTCTTCAGAAAAAGAGAACCCTTTCTTATACCTATTGAATGAGGTGAAATCATGAAGTTAAAAGCATTTGCAAAAATCAATCTGTTTCTTGACATTCTCGGAAAGCTTGAAAACGGTTACCACAGCCTGTTTATGGTTATGCAGAGCATAGACCTTTATGACGAGGTGGAGGTTGAAAAAGCTCCTTCCGGAATCAAACTGACCGTGTCGGACCGTGATATTCCGCTTGGCGGCAAAAACACAGCTTACAAGGCGGCAAAAATCTTTTTTGCCGATACCGGCATTGACGGCGGAGCGGTAATAAGCATCAAAAAGAATATTCCCAAGGAGGCCGGTCTCGCCGGAGGAAGCGCCGACGCGGCGGCCGTTATCCGCGCTCTCAACAGCCTTTACGGCGCGGGGCTTTCTGTGCCCGAAATGTGCAGAATGGGCCTTAAGGTAGGCAGCGATGTGCCTTTCTGCATAGTGGGCGGCACCTGTCTTGCCCAGAACACGGGCGGTATCCTTTCGCCTCTTGTGGAGCTTAGGGACTGCACAGTGGTGCTTGCAAAACCCGACAGGGGAGTTTCCACCAGATGGGCTTATGAGCAAGCCGATGCTGTTCATCTCTATCACCCCGACAGGCTTAAAATCCTTGACTGCTGCGAAAAGGGAGATGTTGACGGCATATACAAATATGCCGGCAATGTGTTTGAGCAGATAGTGGAAGTGCCGGAGAGAGTGGATATAAAGAGAATAATGCGTGAAAACGGCTGCAGGCTCTGCCAGATGAGCGGCAGCGGACCGACGGTTTTCGGCATATTTGAAAACGACGATGACGCGGATAAAGCCGCCCGTGCGGTTAAGAAAATCTGCGATGAAGTATATGTAACGGGTCTTCAGAGCAAAGGCTCTCAGGAAGCGTAACACACATAAAAAGGGAGAGAGAAAATGAAAAAATCTTTTAGAATCTGCGCGACTGTACTTGCCGTGCTTATTCTCGGCGCGAGCGTGAATATGTTCGCTCTCGCAAGGAGCGGCAACCTCGATGCCGATGTTGCGGCTTACACACGTCAGATAGCGGTTGATATCGAGAGCGAGGGCGTCGTGCTGCTCAAAAATGACGGCAATGTGCTTCCGCTCGGCGGCAAATGCGTCAATGTTTTCGGAGCGGGCTCTGTGGTGCCGTTTTACGGCGGAGCCGGTTCCGGTGCTGTTACCACGCAGGACCCGGTGGATTTATATGAGGCGTTTGACAGCGCAGGAATCAGCTATAATCCAAAGCTGAAAGCTGTTTATGAGAAGCACTGCAAGTCGCCTACCGCCGCGGCGAGCACAGACAACACCGTAATAAATAATCTGCTGCAGCTTGCTCTGGCTGACAGTTCCCTTGATGAAATGCCCGTTAAATACCTCACCGCTTCCGTTATGAAGCAGGCAGAGGAGTATTCCGACACGGCTGTTATCGTTATCAGCCGCACAAGCGCGGAGGGCTCAGATCTTTCGGCGGATACTCTCAGACTAAGCTCTGCCGAAAAGGAGCTTGTCGAATGTGTCACCTCATCTTTTGAAAACGTGATTGTTCTTTTCAACACAGGCAATGTGATGGAGATGGGCTGGCTTGATGACTATGACAGCATAAAGGCCGCGGCTCTTATCTGGATACCCGGCGAATTCGGGCTTGAGGGCGCCGCAAAGGTGCTTTCCGGAGAGGTCTGCCCCTCCGGCAGGCTTGCCGACACGGTGTCATACAGTGTGGATGACCACCCGTCGGGAGTCAGCTTCGGCTCTCAAAAATACAAGGATGGCGGTCACTATGTCGAATATCTTGAGGGGATATATGTCGGCTACCGCTACTTTGAAACCTTTGCAAAGGATAAGGTGCAGTTCCCGTTCGGTTACGGACTTTCATATACATCTTTCAAAAAGAGCGGCGCATCATTCTCAGTGAGCGGCGGCAAAATCACGGCGGGCGTAACTGTTAAGAATACCGGCAGGCGCGCAGGCAAGGAAGTGGTTCAGCTCTATTATTCCGCGCCCTACAGCAAAGGCGGCACGGAGAAGAGCGCCGTCTGCCTCGGAGCGTTTGCAAAAACACGCCTGCTGAAACCGGGCGAAAGTCAGAGAATAAAGCTGACTCTGCCCGTGCGCTCAATGGCGTCTTATGACAGCAAAGGCGAGCAGGCTTATGTGCTTGACAAAGGCAGCTATAAGCTGACACTTGCAGATGATATACGCTCCCCATACGCATCATACACTTACCGTGCGCCCGAAAGAAAGGTTTACCGCACAGACGAGGTTACCGGCACAAAGATAAAGAATCTTTTCGATGACTCGGACAGCGGCACTCCGGTGCTCTCGAGAGCGCAGGGCAGGGATGCCTTCCCCGCTCCTCATACTCTTGAGGCGACAGACGCTGTCAAAAACCGCGACAATCCTCCCGAGCCCGTAAAAGAAGGCAAGGCTCCGAAACAGGGTGTAAGATATAAAGAGCCCATAATGCTCGCGGATGTCGCGCGGGATGAGACTCTGTGGGAGCCCTTCCTGGACCAGCTTACGGTGGACGAAATGATTACTCTTGCAATCCACTCCGGCTATGAAACTCAGGGCGTGCCGCGCCTCGGCATACCGGCTACCGAAGATAATGACGGGCCTTCGAGCTTAAAGGGCCGCCACGGTCTTGTTTACACCGATTGCGGCACGGCCTACCCCTGCGAGACAGCGATTGCCTGCACGTGGAATCTCTCTCTTGCAGAGAAAATGGGTGCGGGCGTGGGCAAAGAAGCCGCCGATATGGGCGAGGATATCTGGTATGCCCCCGGCGTTAATATTCACCGCAACCCCAGAGGCGGCAGAAACTTTGAGTATTTCTCCGAAGACCCTCTGCTTTCCGGCAGAATGGGCGCCGCGGTTGTGAAAGGGGCAAACTCCGAAGGGCTTGTAACGACCGTCAAGCATTTCGCGCTGAATGACCAGGAGTCGCACCGCAACGGACTGTTTGTTTGGGCGGATGAGCAGACGATGCGCGAAATATATCTGAGAGCCTTCGAAATCCCCGTAAAAGAGGGTGGCACATTCGGTATGATGAGCGCTTACAACCGCATAGGGGCCGACTGGTGCGGAGGCAAATCCGCGCTTCTCAAGGACCTGCTTCGCGATGAGTGGGGTTTTGACGGCTATGTAATATCCGACTATTCGGCAAACGTTACGGGCGGTGGATATATGAGCCCTGTGCTTGCGGTATATAACGGCAATGATACTCTGCTCACCGGTGTATGGATTATAAACAGACCCGGTCACGAGATAGCAATGCGTCTCGCTTATGCCAAAGACCCTGTCGGTTTCGGCAGGGCTCTCAGGCAGGCCGTTATGAATCTCTGCAAGGGCAAGATGCAGACCAAAGCTTTTGCCCACCCGGAGATTACCTATGATGAGTCGCTTATCGGCTCGCTCGTTAAAATATCGGACTGGAAATTTGAGTTCCCGTATTCTCTCTCGTTAATCAGATATATGCTCAACAACGCCGCTTACGTGGTGATTTACGCCTTCCGCTTTATTCTTTGATTGAAGCTTAAAAAGGAGAAAAATGAACAATACTTTAATTACCGGAAACAAAATAGTTTTTTCAAGACCGGGTGAACTTGTCAGAATCACGCCCTGTCACGGCAGAGCCATCCGCTTTGAGGCCTTTCCCGACTGCAGGGAATATGATGAGAATTTTACTCTGATGCCCCGGGACGCCGAATGCGTTATAAAGGAAGAAAAAAACTTTGCCGAAATGTCTGTCGGCTCTCTCACGGTCAGGCTTGAGGATAACGGCAAGGTAACATTTTTCAGGGACGGAAAGACCATACTTGAAGAAAAGCCCGAGCTTGCGTTCAACAGCGGATTCCGCAATTATGAGCGCAGAGACGGGCGCTGGAGCGCGAGAGTCACCTTCAGGAGCAATGAAGGGGAGCACCTCTACGGACTCGGTCACGAGCCCAGCGGCAAATTTGACCTTAAGGGCTGCTCTTTTGACCTGAGACATCTTAACACAAAGTGCTCTATACCCTATGTGTATTCATCACTCGGCTACGGCTTTATATGGAATAATCCCGCTGTAGGCAGTGTGGAGCTCTCGGAAAACCGTACCCGCTGGAGCGCGGGCGCCACAAAAAAAATCGACTATGTCGTGATAGCCGGCAACCCTAAAGAAGTCTGCGAAGCGCTTGCCGATCTGACTGGTCACGCTCCCGTAATGCCCCATTGGGCAACCGGTTTCTGGCAGAGCAGGCTGAGATATGAAACGCAGGAGGATCTGCTTGAGGTAGCAAGGCGATACAGAGACGAGGGCATACCGCTCTCGGTTATAATCTGCGATTATTTCCACTGGACAGAGCAGGGCGACTACCGCTTTGAGCCTGAATATTGGCCCGATGTGAAGGCGATGACACACGAGCTTCACTCCATGGGTACAAGGCTTGTGGTTTCAGTATGGCCAACCACGAACGGCGGCACGGATAATTATTACTATATGCGTGACAATAATATGCTCATACGCACCGCCAAGGGTATGGACAGGGTATTCAGTTTTTACGGTCCTCAGGCGGAGATAGATGTTACAAACCCCGAAACGAGAAAATTTGTTTTCGGTAAGCTTAAAGAGAACTATCTTGACACCGGTGTGGACGGGCTTTGGTTTGACGAAGCCGAGCCTGAAATCCATCCCGAGCACTTTGACAATCTGCTCCTGCACACCGGCAGGGGAGACGAGGTTGGCCTTGCCTATCCTTATTATTACGCACAGATGGCGTGGGACGGCTTTTCCGCTCTCGGGGAGGTGCCCGTAACACTTATCCGCTGCGCTTATCTCGGCAGCCAGAAATTCGGGGCGCTTGTCTGGAGCGGCGATATAGAGTCAACCTTTAAAAGCCTTTCCGAGCAGGTGAAAACCGGCCTGAATATTTCAATGTGCGGCATACCCTGGTGGAATACCGACATCGGCGGATTCTGGGGCGGAGATACGCAGAGCGAGGATTTCAGGGAGCTTATAGTGCGCTGGTTCCAGTACGGAGTTTTTTCACCTGTAATGCGTGTTCACGGCAACAGATACCGCCACGGCGAAAAGAAACGCGATGTGAGGGAGCCTACCGGAGACCCTAATGAAATCTGGAGCTTCGGCGAGGAAAACTACCCGGTGCTCAGAGAGCTTGTGCTGCTGCGCGAGCGCCTGAGACCATATATAGAAGAGCAGATGAAAACAGCCTCCGAAAAGGGTTATCCGGTAATGAGACCCATGTTTTTTGAGTATCCCGGTGACGAAATATGCTACACTCTCGGTGAGCAGTATATGTTCGGAGATGATATTCTCTTTGCCCCTGTAGTTGAAAAAGGGCAGACGGTCAAAAAAGTCTATCTGCCGCAGGGCGAGTGGATTCTTACAAAAACAAAGGAGGAATACGGCCCCGGCCTTTATGAAATCGGGGTAGGGAAGAAAGAATTTGTCGCCTTTGTCAGAAAAGGCGCAAAGGTGCTTGAATGCTTCCTTTAAAAGAATAAAAAGCGAACGCCCTGCGGATATTAAAACCCGCAGGGCGAATTATTTGCAGCGATTATCAGCTTGCTAATGAAATATCGATTTCTCCGGTGTCGCTTGTAATGTCGCAGGTTCCGTAGCCGGCAGCGCTGTAAGGCACATTCACGCGGCCTGTGTCGCTGTGCGCGTTGAATATCTTTGCCGAAATAACGGTGCCTCTGATGTCGCCGGTATCGGTTTCAATAATTATATTTACGGCGTCCGATTTTTCGAGCTTAACATCGCCCGCCCCTGTTGTGACCGACAATTTTTCTTCTGAAATCACATTTTTCAGGCTGACATCACCGGTGTTTGAGCTAATTATAAGGTTTTTACAAGTGCAGTCCGATATATCTTTTTCTCCCGTGTCTGAAGAGATTTCAATCTTTCCGGAACATGATATACTTTCAATGCTGATATCACCTGTTGAAGCGGATATGACAAAATTATCCGCCGAAGAGTTTATAAGGTTTATGTCTCCGGTATCCGACTTGATTGCAATGCTCTCGGAAGACGGTACGGAGCAGACGAAATCACCTGATTTACTTGAAATATCTATATTTTTAAAAGATATGCTGCCGGGAATCTCTGTATCGCCCGTGTCGTTTTTTATTTTCAGAGCGTTATACTCATTTTTAGGAAGATATACGGAAATTTTCGGTGTCCGTTCAATCGCACGCCATTTGCCGCTTTTTTCGGATACTATTTCAAGTGTTCCACCGGTTACGGAAGCGCTGTGTTTTTCCCGCTCGTTTTCATAGATTTTCAATGAACATTTACCGTTTCCGGATGGAATGAAAATTATGTCTGCAGTATTTATGTCTATTGAAATATTATTAAAATCATCTTCGATTTTAACCGTTTTGGTTTCATTATATGTGCGGTCAATATCCGAATAATCACGGCCTGCCCGGATTAATATGCATACCGTTACCGCGCCCGCGAGAGCGAGCAGGATAACCGCGGTTATGATGATTTTTATTGCTTTAGCCATTGTCACTCTCCGTGCTTTCCTGTGTTATTTCGCTGTTTTCAAGCATTTCGTAAAGCCAATCCGTCAGCAGACGGTAATTGTCGGGGAAATTTTCTGAGCCTTCCGCGCTGACGGTTTCCCCGTTTACCTTCGCCTCAAGCCTGAACATCGTGCCGTCCGTCACAAATTTCGGGTGCGCCCCGTGAAATCCGTTCCAGGAGCAGATGTTGATTTCGTTCAGCATTTCAATCACGGCGGCTGTGTCGCAGCGAGCGCGCGCCTCGAGCCGCTTTTCCTCTTCGCCGTTTGAGTAATACATCACATAATATGACACCTCGGATTTGTCACCCGAATTGATAATCTCATATTGATGTATCCCGCGCATTTTGCTCTCCCTGAGAGACAGGCTCTCAAAGCTTGTCACGGGGATTGGCTTTGCATGCCTTTTTCCGAACATAGCATATCCTCCGGCTGCCGCGCATATAAGTATTATTATTGCCGCGGCGGCGATTATCGCTTTTGTACTCTTTTTCACAGGTATTCCTCCCGTGCGCTTGCTTTCGGCTTTATTATAAACTCCGGGCGGCAAAAAATCAACCGGCTTGTGTTATGAACACGGGCCGGCTGTTTTCGGTTATGACACTTTCTGCTGCTGCTCCCTTATTTCTTTGGCAACGGCTATCATAAGCTTTATTCTGTTTTCCTGGTTTACCTGTGTGGCGCCGGGGTCATAGTCTATGGGTACAATGTTGGAGTCGGGGTAAATCTCTCTGAGTCGTCTTACCATACCCTTGCCCACAATGTGGTTGGGCAGGCAACCGAAAGGCTGGGCGCAGACTATATTGCCGTAGCCGCTTTCTATGAGCTCCATCATTTCGGCTGTGAGCAGCCATCCTTCACCCATTTTGCAGCCGTAACCCATTACCGGCTTTATGAGCTCGCGCAGGTGCATATATGAGCCGGGCGCCGTGAAGTCGCCGTAGGCCTTTGCCGCCGAGGCTATGCATTTCTCTATGTGGAGCATATACCACATAAGCCCTTTCATAAGCAGCTTTTTGATTTTTTTGCCGCCGTACAGATTTATATCCTCTATTCTGTTATCGGTTTTGAAGAGCACAAAGCCCATAAGACCCGGCACATTTACCTCGCAGCCCTGGCTCATAAGAAACTCCTCAAGCTTGTTGTTGCCCAGAGGCGAATACTTGACATAGATTTCACCCACTATGCCGACCTTGATTTTGTTCTTTTCTCCCGTTTTGATTTCGGAGAAATCCTTTGTGATTCGGGGCAGGATTTTTTTCATCGCGAAGTAGCTGTAGCCTCTGTTGCGGTCAAAGGTATCGATGAGCCGGGTTATCCACTTTTCCACCATGTTGTCGGTGTCGCCCTCATTTATTTCATAAGGCTTCACCTGGTTTTTGAGCAGCATTATAAGATCGCCGTAGATAAGGCAGGAAAGGAATTTCATAGCCATAACCGGTGTGAACTTAAAACCGGAGTTTTTCTCAAGCCCCGAGAGGTTAAGTGAGATTACCGGCACATAGCCGTAGCCCGTTTTTTTGAGCGCCTTGCGCAGCAGGTGAATATAGTTTGACGCTCTGCAGCCGCCGCCCGTCTGTGTTATGAGCAGGGCGGTTTTGTGCGGGTCATATCTGCCGCTTTTAAGTGCGTTTATAAGCTGACCTATAACGAGAAGCGCGGGGTAGCAGGTATCGTTATGCACGGTATTGAGGCCCTCGTCAACTATATCTCTGCCGCTTGTGCGCAGCAGCTCGGTCTTGTACCCGTGCTGTCTGAGCACTCTGTTGAGCAGCTCAAAATGTATTTCTGCCATATTGGGTATAAGGATTGTGTAATCCTTTCGCATTTCTTCGGTAAATTCCACTCTTGCTTCACTGTTCATATTGCTATCACTCCAGTCCGAGGGCGGCAAAAAGACTGCGGAGCCTTATTTTAACCGCGCCGAGATTTGTTATTTCATCGATTTTGATTTGTGTGTATATTCTTCCTTTTTCCTCAAGTATGCTTCTCACTTCATCGGTTGTGATTGCGTCTGTGCCGCAGCCGAAAGAAACAAGCTGCACAAGGTTAATGCTGCTCTCGCCCGACTCCGCCACATATTTTGCCGCGGCGTAAAGGCGGGACTGATATGTCCACTGGTCGAGCACATTGGTGGCGAATTTTTCAATATGGTTACTTATGGAATCCTCTGTCACGAGCACAGCGCCGCACTCGCATATCAGCTTGTCAATGCCGTGGTTTATTTCGCTGTCCACATGGTATGGTCTGCCGCACAGTATGATAACGGGCAGATTGTTCTTTTTGGCAATTTCAATGAATTCATCGCCCTTTGCCCTTATTTTTCCCATATATGAGTCATACTCGGCGTAGGCAGCTTCTACAGCTTTCCGTGTTTCGCCAAGGCTGATTCTGCCGAGACGCTCACACAGGATTTTGTGTATTCTCGGCAGGAAGTCCTTCCTGCGGTGCAGGCCGACATAATCCCATATCAGGTTTATGTCTCCGAGCGTGCCGGCGTTTGACCTGATTACTTCAGGGTAGTAGGCCACAACCGGGCAGTTATAGTTGTTGTCTCCGAGCCCTTCATCCACATTGTAGGTCATACAGGGGTAGAAGATATTCTTTACGCCTTCCCTGACAAGGTACTCTATATGCCCGTGCATCAGCTTGGCCGGGTAGCATACCGTGTCGGAGGGGATTGAATGCTGACCGAGAAGATAGGTCTGCCTTGTCGATTCGGGTGAAACGATTACTTCGTAACCGAGAGTTGTAAAGAAGGTGTGCCAGAAGGGGAGCAGCTCATACATATTAAGGCCCATGGGTATGCCGATTTTGCCCCTGCTTCCCCTGACTGGTTTGTAGGCGCCGAGAAGCTCCTTCTTATAGTCATAAAGGTCATATATCGTATTTTCGCTTTTGCCCGACACGGGCTTGCTGCATTTGTTGCCGCCTATGAACTTTCTGCCGCCGCTGAATGTGTTAACGGTAAGTCTGCAGGCATTTGAGCAGCCGCCGCAGGTGATTGCCTTGACGGTATGTTCAAAGGTGTCAAGTCTGTCAGGTGTGAGTATCGTTGA
>JAEELT010000055.1 GCA_016282855.1 Clostridiaceae bacterium
ATTCTCAAGCAGATTCCTTACCAGAGCCGAAATGCCCGCCACCATGATTCGTCTTAATATAGTCAAAGGCCTCGGCCCCGTGCTCCAGATAGCCGAGGGCTGGACCGTAAACCTGCCCGATGAGGTTTCCGACATTCTCTGGAAGAGAACAGACTACACCTGGCCCTGCACCTGGTTCACTCCGAGATGCAACGGCGAAGGCCCGTTCAAATCAGCTTATGACCTTATGAACAACTGGGGCGCGAATCACGGCGCCATCTCCTACGGCCATATCGGCGCGGACCTTATCACAATGGCTTCAATGCTCAGAATACCCGTTGCCCTTCACAATGTGCCCTATGAAAAGATATTCCGCCCGGCTTGCTGGGGCGCTTTCGGCACAAAGGATCTTGAGGGCGCGGACTACCGCGCATGCGCCGCATACGGCCCGATGTACAAATAAACGGCACAGCCTTGAAACAAAAAATCTCCCCCGGCAGGGGGAGATTTTTGCGTCTGTTTTACACTGCGGCTTTTTCCGATTTTGCGGCGGCGCGGCTTATAATCCTGTTTTTCATCAGCAGGTAAAAAGCCAGATGCACAAAGAATGTTACGCTCCAGGATATGGGGTAGGACCAGTACAGGAACGCGAGTGTACGGTTGAGAGGCAGTATGAAGAACACCCAGACAAGGCGTATTCCGCAGCCGCCAAGGAATGATATGAGCATAGGCTGCACGCTTTTGCCCATGCCTCTGAGCTGGCTTGCGCCCACATCCATGAGCGAGCAGAAAAAGAAGAAAGGCATAATGAAGCGCATTCTGCTCAGCGCGACAGAGGCAACGGCGGAATCCTGAGTGAAAAGCCCGACAATTTTTCCGGAAAATGTATAGCCGACAGCTCCGAGAAGCACGCCTATCATCGTTGCGGCGAGCAGGCATATTCTGTAAACTCTGCCGACATTCTCATATTTTTTCGCTCCCATATTCTGAGAGGTGAAGGTCATTGCGGTCTGGGCAATCGCGTTGGTGCAGGTATATATGTAGCCGTCAAAATTAGAGCCGGCGGCAATGCCTGCCATAGCTGCCGAGCCGAAGGAATTCACATTGCTCTGTATGATTACATTTGAGAAGGAGAAAAGCATATTCTGTATGCCGGCGGGTATGCCTATCCCGAGTATGGAGCGCAGCTCCGCAGCGTGTATTTTAAGGTCTCCGGGTCTGATTCTGCAGTCGCTGTCAAGCCGGCACAGATGCACCGAAACCGATACTGCCGCAAGAGTCTGAGAGATAACGGTGGGTATCGCGACGCCCTCCACTCCCATATGGAGTACTATAACAAAAAACAGGTTGAGCAGCAGGTTTACAAAGCCTGTTGAGGTGAGAATTATAAACGGTCTTTTGGTGTCGCCCGTAGCCCTGACTATTGACGCGCCGTAGTTGAAAACCATCATTGCGGGCGAGCCCGTAAAATAAAGGCGCAGATAGGTTGAGGCGGGCTTTATTACATCTTCCGGCACGCTCATAAGGCGCAGCATCGGCGTGCAGAAGACAACGCCGATAAGCGAGAGAGTGAAGCCCGAAATCAGAGAGAGCAGCATAGCCGTGTGGACGCAGTCGTGTATTTTGCGGCTGTCCTTTTCGCCGATGTGCCTTGCCGTGATTACTCCGCTGCCCATAGAAAGGCCGATGAAAAGGTTTACAAACAGATTCACCAGCGACCCGGTAGAGCCGACGGCGGCGAGAGCTTCCTTGCCCACAAATCTGCCTACTACGGCGACATCCGCCGAGTTATAAAGAAGCTGAAGCAGGCCCGTGAGCATAAGCGGCACCGAAAAAACGAGTATTTTTTCGAGGAAAGGCCCCGTTGTCATATCAATTTCGTTTTTCTTTCTCACTTTTTATTCTCCGAATCTCCCGGCAGAAATCAGACTCCGGGATATATTTCCCGCTGAAAATTATAGCACCGGGAAAGAAAAAATCAATTATCTGTATTCTTAAAAATCTCTGTTTGCTGTGTTGAAATTTTATGCAATTCATTGCGATACGGCGATTTTTGCGGGGTAAGCCGCCGTTAACCAATTATTTACAAAAAAATAATTTGATTTTAATTTAATATATGATATAATATCCGTCAGAGATATTTTTTGAAAGAGGTGACCTGCCGGAAATCCGGCATTCCGATATGAAGAGAAACCTGCTTGCCGTTATACTTGCAATCATCATCACCGCGCTTGCCGTGTCACCGGCATACGCGGTCAAAATTGCGGGTGCGGAGTCCGACGGCAACAAAATTACCGCTCAGATTATGGCCGGCAGCGGCACTGAGATTGACAAAGACGAGGTAACCGCCACGCTCGACGGCAAGCCTCTCACTGTTGAGAGTGTTGATGCCGGTGACGGCTCCACCGAATATATAGTGATGATAGACACTTCGCTTTCACTTTCAAATGAGCATTTTGAGTCGCAGAAGGAAGCGGTCAGAGCGCTCTACGAATCATTCGGCGAAAATGACACCTTGATTCTCTATTCCTTCGATAAGACCTGCAATAAGATACTCAACGG
>JAEELT010000056.1 GCA_016282855.1 Clostridiaceae bacterium
CCTTCAGGCGCGGGAGGCAAGCAAAGCCATACAGAAAAAGCACTATTTCAGAAAGCACGGCAAGGATGCCTACTACGGGCAAAAATAATATCTGTTTTCAAAAGCAAAAACTGCTGTCCGGCGGACAGCAGTTTTTTTCTTTTCTTTTTATAAATCGAGGTCAAGCGTCATTTTCACGGTCCAGTCGGGGAAGGCCTGCTGAACCTGCGAAAGAATTTCGGCAAAAACCGCTTCCCTGTCGCCGAGCTCAAAATCGAGTATCACATCCGCGCTCAGGACTTTTTCTTCCTCGTTGGCGTAGTAGCCGTGAATCTGCAGCACTCCGTCGTGCCGTGAAATTATGCGGTAAACCTCCGAGCGCATTTCATCGTGACCCTCATCAAAGGAGTAAATCCCTATGCCGGCAAGAATGATTCCGTGCTCTTCATAGACCTTTTCGGCTATCCTGCGCTCAAGAAGATCTATTTCTTTTGCCGTGAGCGTTTCCGGGATTTCTATATGCACCGAGCCGACGAATGTGCCGGGACCGTAGCTGTGCAGGATAAGGTCGTAAGCACCCTTGACGGCGGGCTCCGAGCATATGGTAGCTTTTATTTCCTCCGTGAACTCGCTGTCGGCTCTCTTGCCCACAACCTCGTCAACCGCTTCTCTCATAAGCTCCACCCCGCTCTTTATGATAAAGAGCGAAATGATAATGCCTACATACGCCTCAAGGTTAATGCGGAAAACCATAAAGATTATCGCGGAAACCAGCACGGACGCCGAGAGAATCGCGTCATATTTCGCATCCTCACCGGACGCAATAAGCGACCCGGAGTTCACTTTTTTGCCGGTGGATTTGAAATAGATACCGAGAATTATTTTCACTGCAACAGCCGCCGCGATAATCACGAGAGAAATCACGGAATAATCTGCCTGTGTGGGTGTTATGATTTTTTTGACCGACTCCACGCCCGCTGTTATGCCGGCGTAAAGAACGATGGCCGCTATGACCATAGTGCTCAGATACTCTATGCGCCCGTGACCGAGCGGGTGCTTTTTATCGGGCCGTCTGCCGGCAAGCTTTGTGCCGACTATGGTGATGACCGATGAAAGAGCATCCGTGAGGTTGTTGACGGCATCGAGCACAACGGTAAATGCGTTGGCTATGAGCCCGACGGCTATTTTGAAAGCTCCGAGCATCACATTGGCAACTATGCCGATTATGCTCGTGCGCACTATTACGCTGTCTCTGCTTTTCATTTTCCGTTCCTTTCTCTGAGCACCTCAAGCCCGCACTTGCCCGTCATATGCTCAACCGTGATTTCTACGCAGCACAGGGTGTTGTTTCGTATGGTTTCCTCTGTTTCGGCAAGGCAGTCATCGGGATAGTCGCCCGAAAACTTTTTGCCGATATTGCCGGCGATTTCCCTCAAACGGGCCTCGTCCTCAACTATGTGAGCCGTGCCGAACGCGATAACGCTGATGTAAGCGGTGGTTCGCTTTTCGCTGATAACATCATCCCGGGCAATAACGCAGAATGATACTTTGCCGCATCGCTTTATCGCGTCTGTCTTATGACCCTGCTTTGCGCAGTGAAAAGTTATTTTGCCGTTTTCATAGCAATGATTTACAGGCACGCCGTAGGGATAGCCGCCGTCTCCGCAGAGCGAAAGCACTCCGCAGGAGGCAGATGACAGTATGGATTCACATTCCTCCCGTGAAAGCGCCTGCTTTATGCGTCGCATCGGTCTGAAACTGTTTTCTTTTTCCAAATCAATAATTCTCCGCGTTCACTTCAAAGAAGCTCTGAGGATGAGCGCAAACCGGGTAGATGTCGGGTGCGCTTGTGCCTACGACTATGTGTCCGCAGTTGCGGCATTCCCACACCTTGACCTCGCTCTTTTTGAAAACTTCCTGCATTTCAACATTCTTAAGCAGAGCGCGGTATCTTTCCTCGTGATGCTTTTCTATTGCCGCCACCCCGCGGAATTTCTCGGCAAGCTCAGGGAAGCCTTCCTGCTCCGCCGTAACGGCAAAGCCCTCATACATATCGGTCCACTCAAAGTTTTCGCCGTCGGCGGCTGCCGCTAAGTTTTCCGCGGTGGAGCCTATGCCTTCAAGCTCCTTGAACCAGAGCTTGGCGTGCTCTTTTTCGTTGTCGGCTGTTTTAAGGAAAAGAGCCGCTATCTGCTCAAAACCGTCTTTTTTTGCCTTTGAAGCAAAATAGGTGTATTTGTTTCTTGCCTGAGATTCGCCGGCGAAAGCCGCCTCAAGGTTTTTCTCTGTCTGTGTACCTGCGTACTTTGATTTTCCTGCCATTTTTTATATCTCCTTTTTATTTGATTCTCATTGCCGCTTTATAGGCGTTATGATTTGCCTTGCCTATGCTCCCGCCCTTATCGGCGTCTCCGGCGACAAAAGTGTTTACCGTGATATTCTGCATTTCGTCAAGCAGCGACTTTTCGGGCCTTACGCCCACTGCGAGCACAACCGCGTCGCAGGCAATTTTTTCCTCACCGTCCGCTTTTCTGACGGTGATTTCGCCGCCGTCCACTGATGTAAGCGCGGTAGAGGTGTATATCTTCACCCCGAGGGGCTCAAGCCTTGAGAGCGAATCCTCCACGTGCTGGAACCACGCCCCCGGAGCCACGTCAGCGGCCGCCTCGACTATGAAAACCTCATTGCCCGCGAGCGCGAGGAACTCAGCCGTTTCAAGCCCTGTGAGCCCGCTGCCGACAACGGCGACTCTTTTATTTTCAAGTTTTTTCTTTCCGAGGAGTATTTCGGGAGGTGTAAATACATTGTCCGCATCCGTTCCCTTTATTGAGCGGGGTATGACGGGCACGGAGCCGGTAGCTATGATTACAGCGTACGGGTCAAGCGCTCTGACCGTTTTTTCATCTGCTGCGGTGCCGAAAATGAACTTGACTCCGAGCTTTTCAGCCTGAGTCATTAGATCCTCTATACACCAGTACAGCTTGTCCTTAAGGTGCCCCGACGCGGCGGCGGTAACCTGACCGCCCGCCTTTTTCTCCTTTTCTATTACTGTCACATCAAACTGTCTGCGCGCGAGCGTAACCGCGGCGGTAAGACCGGCGGGACCGGCTCCTATGACAACGACTTTTCTGCCCCTGCCGTCCTGTGGAGGATTATAATAAGCCTTTTCCCTGCCTACGCCCATATTCAGGGCGCATTCACCCGGCTTGCCGACGCCGGCGTTGGTTATAAACGAGTCTATGCAGTGCAGGCACCCTATGCACCTGCGTATATCTTCGGGTCTCCCCTCTTTGGCCTTCTTTGCCAGATGAGGGTCGCAGATAAAGCTCCTTGCGGAGCCGACCATATCCTGTATGCCCTCCTCAAGCTGCCGCTCTGCCTGTTCGGGCGAGCGGATATAATTGGCGGCTATAACCGGGATTGAGACCGCTTCCTTCACAGCCTTGGCCAGATACGCTCTCCAGCCGGGCTCAAACGAGGTCGGCTCGAGCCAGAAATTGTAATTATCGTAGCAGGCGCCGGACACATCTATCGCGTCAACGCCGAGCGCTTCAAGGCGTTTTGCGATTTCAACGCCCTCACTGAGGGTGTAGCCAACACCAGGCCTGCCGTTTTCGGCATACATTTCATCTGCCGTCAGGCGGACTATCAGCGGATAGTCCCTGCCGCATTTTTCTTTGATTCCGTTTATGATTTCGGTGATGAATCTCAGGCGCTTATCAAAGCTGCCTCCGTATTCGTCGGTCCTTCTGTTTGTGTTGGGGCTGAGAAACTGCTGCAGAATATAGCCGTGCGTGGCATGAAGCTCCACTGCGTCAACCCCCGCTTTTTTGCATCTGACAGCGGCGCTGATAAAATCATTTATGAGCGAGCGGACCTCTTTCAGGCTCATCGCGTGGATTCTTGTCGCTCCGTGGGCGGAAAGCTCACAGTCTGACGGGGCTTGAAGAGAGAAGCATATCTTTTTCTGCTCAAGGCCGAGCAGGACCGGCGTTGTTTTGAACAAAAGCTTCGGCAGCTTCGGGAACCTGTCGGTCAGCGGAATTATGGCGGGCAGCGTGTTTATTGAGCTTGCGTAGCCCTGCCTGCCGGGGTGATGGAGCTGTATGCAGAGCTTTGCTCCGCTCGCGTGTATGCGGCGCACCATCTCTCTCATCGGCTCGATATGCCTGTCGCTGCTCATGGAGAGCTGCGTGAAGGTTGAGGCGGCGCCCGTGTCATTGACACGGCAAATGCCCGGTATAATCAGCCCGACCTCGCCCTTTGCCCTCTCCTCATAGTATTCAATCATTCTCTCGGTGGGGCAGCCGTTAATCTGACCGAGACTCATCTCGGCGGCGTTCATCACGATGCGGTTCTTTATTTCGAGGTTCCCGATTTTAACCGGGGAGAAAAGCATATCATAACTCATTTTTCATCATCCCTGAATTTTTTTATTTCTTCCTTGAATCTCTTGAGCTTCTCCTGCTCAAGCTTCCAATAGAATGTGCGCACCGGAGGCGCTACGCCCATAAGCACCTTGGAAAGAGCAAAGAGCGGGCTGGGGGAAACAAACTTTTTCTCCCTGCCGAGAGCCGCGACCATCTTGCGCGCAACTGTTTCGGGCTTCTGTACGGGGAAGGGCTTTTCAAACTTAAACGGTGAAGCGACCTTAAAGAAGTTGGTGTCGGTCGCTACCGGATAGAGGCAGGTAAGTTTAAGCGAGTTGGGCTTTTCGAGCCGTATCGCCTGCTGGAAACCGTGCAAAGCAAACTTGGTGGCGGAGTAAAGGGCGTATCCGGGCATAGCCATCTGACCTATTGCCGATACGGTATAGGCGAGGTGCCCCTCTCTGCCGTCAAGGTGATGCAGGTATTTGGCGTATGTATATATGGGCGAGATTGTGTTTGTCTCGAATATCTTCAGTATTCTCTCCCAGTTTGTGTAATTGAACTCTTCGTAATAAGGGAAGCCGGCGTTGGCATAGAATATATCTGTTTTTCTGCCGCCGAACACCTGATCCGCCTTTTCAAAAACGGCGTCAACCCCTTCCCGCGAGCTGACATCGCAGTTAAAGGCCGTTACATTTTCCGCAAATGAAGCCAGCTTTTCCTCGGCGTGGCGTGAAACGGCGAGTATCGTGTTTGTCTTTTCGGCGCTGAGAAGCTTGAGCACCTCAAAGCCTATTCCGCTTGAAGCGCCCGTGAGTACTATAGTTTTGCCCTTAACCATAAAATTCTCCTTGTAACAAAGGGCTCTGCCTTAGCGGCAAAGCCCCTGAGCTGAGCAATTATATGCCCTTTAGTGCTGTTTTGACTTATTTCGCTTTTACAACGGGAGCTTCCGGAGCATTTTTCTTGATGCTGGCAATGCCGTTGCAGCAGCTCTTCTTGGTCTTGTAACCCTCACCAACGGCTATAATCTGACCGTTGCGGGCCTTGAGGCGGAATCTGAACTCGCCTTTTTTATCAAGGTAAATCTCGTACTTGGGGTTCTTAAGCTTTGCGTAACCCTCTACGGTCTGATCCTCGACTTCGCTCGCGCAGTTTGTGCGTACGCTCTCAATGCCGTTAAGACAGGATTTCTCGGATGCGTAGGTTTCGCTCGTTGCGATTATCTCTCCGTTACCTGCTTTAAGGTTGAACCTGATGCCTGATTTGGTTTCTTTTAACTCAAATTTGCCCATGACTCTGCCTCCTTTATTATTTTCAGGAAAAATTTTTTCCTGTTAAAAATATATCACTATTATCTGCCGATGTCAAATAAAATAAAGGATTTCAGTCCTTTAAATTACACATTGTCCTGTGAATAAAAGAAGTAATCAACGGGGAACCAGCCGGCTGCGAACGCAGGCAGTTTTTGCCCGGATCCGCAGTAAAGCCCGGCAATGAATCTCATCGCTTCAAGGTGCTCAAGCTCTATATCCGGCGCGTCCGCTGTTTCTTCAACCGTAACCTCTTTACCTTTCACGCTTATTCTGAGCTGCTCATCCTTTTTGTAACCGTGTATAAGCAGCACCAGGCTGCCCTCGCCGAGATTCACTCTGCGTGCCTTTATTGAAAGAAAGGCAAGGATAAACTTTTTATAATTGAGCACATTTGTGTTTTCGCTGTGGGAAAGCTCAGTGCCGTTGGAATTCACACAGAAATACTCGCACAGCTCTGTATCATAAAGAGGAAGCTCAAAGGAGAAGCTGTCCTTTTCTATGGTGTTGAGAACGCAGAGAGCGAGGTCGAGACCGTCCTGCACATTGACAGGCCTGAATTCCTGTATGCCTCCCTCTCCCCTGCGGCAGAAATAGCCCTTGAATTCGCCGTTGTCAAAAGCGGCATAGGGAATGCAGCTCCAGGACCTGAGAATATCCTCATAATCCTCCTTCGGGCGGTTAACATATACGCCCGTGCTCTCGTGCAGAGCCTTTACGGCGGCAATAAGCTCACTGTCATCCTGAGAAATCACCTTTGCCGTGTAGCTGTTTGTATAATCATCGCCCTTTATGTAGCCGATGTTTCTCCTGTTTATCTCCACGCTCAGCTGCGCGCCCGCGGGCTCATAGCCGAAATACTCGTATCTCTGTCTCTGGCCGCCGAGCAGGGAAATATCGGTGCCGTCATTCTTCATCTGATCGAGAGCCATTTTCATGCACTCTATCATATATCCCTTGCCTCTTGAGTCTCTGGCAACCGCAACATTTCCTATGCCGCCGATTTTAAGCTGCACTCCGCCTGCATTCATAGTCAAGGGGAAAAGACCTACGGACGCTTTTATCTCGCCGTCTTCCTTTATCATAAAATTGTTGTAAGCGGGCTCATACTTGTCTTTATAAAGCTTGGGAAGAAGGCTGAGAAAGTGTATTTCGGGCACCTCGTCCCTGAAAAACACATCGTCAAGCACCTTTATCATCTGTTCATTGTCGGCGGCAGAGCCTCTGCCTTTGTAAATGTTGCTCATCTCTATCTCCTTTTATTTTTTGTGAAATCACCGTAAGTGAGCGATTCATAATTTGATTTTCTGCGCTTTTTCTTTCTGGCGGCATACCTGGCCGCGAAGAGAAGAAACAGGGTGAAGGCTATCACCACAACAAGCGCCTTGAACACGGCCGACGCGAAAATATCCTCAAGCGTTGTGCCGAAAAAAGAGAGGAAGGAGCGCTTAATATCGGCGGAGGCCACAAGATCTATTTCAGCTATCGGGTCTCCGGCGTAGTACACCCTGCCCTTGCAGATTTTATCCCCCTTGCTCACCGGAGCTTTTATAAGCCCGGGCACGGTATCCTTTATCGGCTCTATGAGCAGGCTGCTCTCATCCTCGCCTTTGGGCATAAGCCCGTATGAGTTTTCGGCCGGGCAGAGCACAACGCTGTCAACACCCTTGCCGTATTTGACGGGCACCTCGCTCACAACCTGAGCGGAGCTTGCTATGGGCACAAGGCGCAGATTTGAAAACGCCCAGTCATACATCTGCTTTGTGTCCACAAACGCGCCGTTTTCATCAACATAGTCGTTGTCTATATCCTCCATTACGGAGTTCATACAAACCGCTATGTAGTTATAGCCGTTGTTGGACGCCTTGCTCACAAGGCAGCGCCCCGCGCCGGAGGTGGTGCCGGTTTTACCCGCGACCTCGTACTTGCAGTAGTAATCTTTATACCCCGGCATCATTGTGAAATTGGTTGTTTTGATTGTGCGCTCCCTGTGCATATCGGTTTCGGGCAGCGTGTAGGAAATCTGCGAAGCAATCTGGACAAATTCCGGATATTTCATTGCGTTTTCAAAGAATTTCACCATATCCGCGCAAGACACATACTGATCCTCGTCATCGAGCCCGTGTACATTCACAAAGTGTGAGTTGGTGCAGCCGAGCTCCTCGGCAAGAGCGTTCATTTTATCAACAAACGCCTGTCTGTCAGAGCCTGTTGACCAGTAAGCGAGGGCGGTGGCCGCGTCGTTTGCCGACGGTATAAGCAGGCAGCAGAGCCAGTCATAGATGGTCAGCGTCTCTCCGGGCTTGAGCCCGCTCAGGGAGCTTCCCGTGCCCTCAAGCTCGGTAATGCAGGACTCCGGCAATGTGAACTCCTCCGAAAAGTCGGTGCATTCCGAAAGAATCACACTCGCCGTAATAACCTTTGTGAGAGAGGCGGGCTTGGTCTGCTTGTTGATATTCTTTGAAAATATCACCTCATCGTTGTCCAGGCACACAAGCACGGCACAGTCGGAATAAAGCGGAGTTTCAAGATAGGTGCTGTACTCCCCGTGCGCGCGTACGCAGGCCGCAAGGATGGTGATAATTATAAGAACCATTGCAAGATATGTTCTTTTCATAATATCAATACAGTTCCTTTATGTAGTTTTCAACGTCTTCTCTTGTGCCTCTGAACGGACCGGGTGTCTCCATTTTGAGAGATACTGTGGCCGTGGCAGTGAGCAATGCTTCGGGTATGGTGTGATTGAGTCTCTCGTTTATATATGAAGCAAAGGTTGTGTCGCCTCTGCCGGTTCTGCCGCTTAAATTTCTGGATTTTATCGGGCAGGTTGAAAACTCCCTGCCGTCATAAATGAGCACCTCTGTATTATGGGTTATCATTATTTCTCTCGCGCCCCAGGAATACATATGCTTTGCCGCCTCTTTGCGGTCTGTGCATCCTGTTAGGATTTCCGCCTCGGCCGCGTCGGTCTTGAGGTAGGTTATGTAGGGCATGCACTGCTGCTTCTCTGACCAGTCCTCAAAAAATACGGAGCCGTCATCGTTTGCGTGGCGCAGCATCGCCTGCACATCGAGCGCAACCGGAGCCTTCTTTGAAAGCGGAATAATAAGGTCCTTGCCGAAATCACCGTAAAGCAGACCCGCCAGGTGATAAATCGCAACGTCCGCCTCGGGTATGTCTTCAATAGTGAAGGGGTCCCCTTTTGAAAGGCAGGAGCAAGTGCGCCTCTCTTTATCCGCAGTATGGTAAACGTTTACCATATCTGTGGATTTTTCGCTCGGCAGGCAGATTATATCCTCCTTAGGGATAGTGAAACTTTCAAGGCGGTCTCTGTCCTTTTCCGCTACCTTGGTAACCGCGAGCACCCTGTGGCCGAGCGCATAGGCGGCGGCCGAGGAGTAAATAACCGCTCCTCCCGCTATTTTAACTGTGTTGCCC
>JAEELT010000057.1 GCA_016282855.1 Clostridiaceae bacterium
ATCAATCTGTCATTCACTAAATCACGCTCCTTAAACAATACTTACGGTTCATAAAAGATACCTACGATATCAACATAGACTGCAGTCCCTGTGTTGTGATGTTATTCTATACCAAACAAATGTTCGTGTCAATAGTTTTTTAAAAATTTTATTTTGCGGTCACTTATATGTGACCGTTGGCTGCGAAGTCCCTTGTTTTCAGCGTTTTTTTGTTGGCTCTGGTTTGTTCCAAATTGTAGACCAAAGCAAAAAATGAGATAAAAGCACAAAAGCACCGCCTGGATTAACGGACGATGTTGAGAGTCTTTTATTATTTTTCCTCCTTATGCTGCGGCGTTGGCGTTAATCTTATCTATAATCTTCTTAATTCCTGCCCAGACGGAAAGGTCGGTGAACACTTCCACTATGCTGCCCTGATCGGTAAACGGTGATTCCTGAAGAACGGAAAGATCTTTCATAACGCCGTTATGCACAATATACTCGATAATCTGGTTAAGGAAATAAATCTGTCTGCTGTCAAGAGATGTATCTTCAAGGTAAGCGGAAAATGCTTCTTTTGCGGCATTCATATCAAGGCCGACAATTTCACGCACAAATTCACCGAGCGGTTTTTCACCGTATTCAGCCTCATAATCCTGCCTGGTGCCGATTTCATTCCAGAGTATTCCCTCCAGCTCTGCTATATCGTCGGTCGTGAGTGGTATATTGCCTTTTAATTTGGCAATAACCTCGTTATCGGTATGCTGTCGGACATAAAACTCCGCTTTTGCTTTGTAGTTCTCAAGGTCAGTGCTTTCAAGTTCGGATTCATTCCATTCCATAGAAAGGATTTCATCATCAAAATTTGTTTCAAAAATAATTTTGCCGACCGGGATATATTTTATAAGATTACGGAGTTCCTCACGGATATACTCAAAATCATTTACGCCTGCATTATCAACATAATCAGTATGCAGTATCTTGTTTATCAGATCCGCTTTTACCATTATTTCGGGGATGTTTGCAACGCTTGCAACCGCCGAAACTTTCTTGAAAAGATCGCTGCGAAGTCTGCTGAACTTTTTGCCTTGAAGATAAGCATATTCAATGCCATACATCAGGTAATCAAATCGGAGCGCTTTCGCATCATCTTCATCCGGAATTATCAACGGAGCAAGTTCCTGCTCCATAAGCAGAGTGTCTTCATATGTCAGCGTTTGATAATTATCCGGGTTCGCATAAAGTTCAACATATTTGAGATGCTGTTTAACCGCAAAATTCTCTTTGTTCAATTCGCGGACTTTTCTTACCATATCCTCAACAAGCTCTTTTCTGAAATTGATAAGGTAATCTGTCTGGTAAGCGATATCCTGCAGTTTGTATGCAATAAGCGTTTTAAGGCGGAATATTGCGCCCTGAAGCGCAATCATATTTGCCGTAGGCTTGCCGTTATTCATACGGAAGAATTCAAAGTTTCCGCAGAAATCAAAGATAAGGAATTTATCTTTGTCTTTGCCGTCAATCAGCGTGGGGCAAAGTCGGGTGCCGCGACCTATCATCTGCCAGAATTTTGCTTTGCTGAGAACCTTTTTGAAGAAAACAAGGTTAAGCACTTCCGGCACATCTATACCCGTGTCTAGCATATCAACCGATATTGCTATCTGCGGCATTTTCTTCGGGTCGCTGAATTCATCAATCGCGCTCTGCGCATATTTGATATAGTTATCTATCACCATTGCGTAATCGGCAAGGTGAGGATATTCTTTATTGAATATTTCAAGAATCTTTTCGGCGTGGGTATGGTTCTTGGCAAATATTATTGTTTTGCCGATTTTGTTGCCGTAATCAATACGCAGGCCCTTTGTCATAAGGATGTTCAAGACCTGTTTTATGGTGTTTTCATTGAATATCCAGTCGTTTAGCGCGGAAGAATTGATCATATCGGGCAGCTCGCCGTTTTCATCCTTGAATGTGTTTTCAAATTCTTCCTTTTCTTCATCGGAAAGGTCATCGTATATGATGCCCTGCTCGATGAATTTAAGTTCTGTTTCAACGCTGATAAAATCAACCAGATAGCCGTCTTTTACCGCCTGGGCAAGCTCGTAGCCGTAAGTCGGCACGCCGTTTTCAAGTTCAAAAACTTCATAGGTGTTTTTGTCAATTTCATCTTTGGGCGTCGCGGTAAGGCCCACAAGCGGAGCATCGAAATAATTGAATATATCCTGATATTTATTGTAGATTGAGCGGTGCGCTTCGTCGCAGATCATAAGATCAAAATGACCGCTGGTGAAAATTCTGCCCTCGTCATCCTTTGCACTGTCAATTACGTTATACATTGTCTGATAGGTCGAGAAAACACACCTTGCGAGCGGATCTGCGCTTTTCTCACAGAGGTTTGTGCAGGAGAGGTCGGGCAGCAGATTTACAAAACTGCGCTTTGCCTGGGTTACAAGCGAGTTTCTGTCGGCAAGGAAAAGAATATTCTTGACCCATCCGCGTTCAAGCAGAACATCGCACAGTTCAATAACCGTTCTTGTTTTGCCGGAGCCGGTTGCCATAACTATAAGCGCTTTGCGTCTGTTTTTGTTGTCAAAGGCATCGCAGACCGCTTTGATTGCGCCTTCCTGATAATACCTGCCGGCTATGTTTTTATTTATGGTTATATTCTTCAGGCTTGTTCTCATTGTCTGAAGGCTGAATAGTTTTTCAAGGTCGCGCTTTGAATAAACGGCGGCAACCTTACGCTCGGGGTAGAGATTATCTTTGATTCTTGTTTCAAAGCCGTTTGTCAGGAATATAACCGGTCTGCGGTGATATTTCTGCTCGAGCAGGTCGGCGTAAAGTTTTGCCTGCTGTCTGCCCTTGGAAACATCAACGCAGGTGCGCTTTGCCTCAATCACGGCAAGTGGCTTGCCGTCGTCGCCGTAAAGCACATAATCGGCATAGCCCGTTTCAGACTGATTAGGCATACCGCTGAGTTCAACTTCATTGAGCCAGTTTTTGCCTTCAACCCAGCCGGCATCCTCAAGCATGGAATCAATATATATTTTACGGGTTTTGTATTCAGATATATCAAGCGGCTTAGGCACATAAGTCTGCTGCTGCCCGGCACGGCGGGCAGTCAGTTCATCTTTAAGCGCCTGATTCTCTTCAATCAGCTTCTGCAGGTCAAGCTCAGCCTGTTCCGCGCTGCCGTCGGAAACAAACGCCATTGCTTCGTCTTTTGTGAGAGTGAGCATCGATTTATCAAAAGCACCCTCTTCATAATCATCGGCATAGCAGTAAGCAACAAAATCAAGAAACACATAAAGGTTTTCAAGGCAGAGTTCCGCCTGATCCTTCGTTATCTTTTTGCCGGTATGGTTGGCGTTGTTGCCTGTTTTGCGGATGAAATCCATACGCAGCCATATATCATTGCCGACAATATCCCTGAAATCGGCATCATTCATAAGACTGATAAGGTTATCCTGATAAGGCATTTCAAGGGATTTATCCACCGAATACATCCATTTAACGGCAAACTCCATCGCCCTGCGGCAGTTTATGACACAGGCAGAAACATCAATGTGCAGGAGTTTTTCGGCAGTTACCGCAACATCGGCGAAGGATTCAAACTGCTTATCCTGTTTTAAAAAATCAAAGTTAGTCATATATGACACCTCTGCGGTTTTATCTTATTTTAAATTCTTCAGATAATAGATTAGGAACTTCTTTCCAATCTATAAGCTTTTTATCGATGCCGGTTAAGTATTCCAACGAATTCATAAAACCAAGATTGCTTCTGCATATTCCCTCTTGTGCCAATTCTACTAAGTCAGTATATGAACCTATTGTGCCAACTTTATATGGAGATATTAGAAAGTTTTCTGTAAATTTGAATAACAAATAAATGATATATCTCTGTTTTTCGTCTTCAGATAATCTTAAGAAGGCACGCTCAAATTTCACATAATTTCTGTCGTCTTTATGATAGAATAGAAATACTGATGTTGATTCTTTAAGGGGAAAAACACAAATGTGCAAATCCTGCATCCTGATATCAGGCGAATAATCATAATTATCGTTTATTGTTTCGCCATTATAATTCTTATGTACCGCAATTGCAGATTGAGCCGCAATAGGGACAACATAAGGAAACAAGTTCCAATATAATAGTTTATATCCGCTTTTTAGATTTTTGTCGATTATTTTTTTTGAACGCTTTATTGAAAACAAATAATCCCTAATATCCAGATTATGGATTTCATCCATAACATCTTTTCCGTGAAACTTATCATATTGAGCAAAGATTTTGAAAAGCTCAACTTCATTATATCTTTTTGACAAAATCAGCAAAACACTCTTCAAAGCAATTTCAGCCATTAATTTGTTAGTCGGTTCAATTGTAAGCGCAGATTCGCTTTCATATTCTTTAAAAACTGTATTGTCACAATCTCTGCATATTATATGAAATGTCTCTGCGTTGCTTATTCCTTTTTCCATATCAATGTAGTTATTTCCAAAGAGATATGTACCTGGCTGAGTAACCATCCCGTTTTCAGCAATATTTTTTAGAACAAATCTCGGAACAACATGAGAATTACAAAAACTGCTTACAGATTTTCCGCACAAAATGCAAGTAGTTCTTTTTGCATTTTGCTGACTTTGCTTGAATATTTCATTTATCTTTTTCTTTGTTCTATAATTATCCATTTACCCGAAGTATTTCTGCATTAAACTGTCAAATAACAGTTGTGCCTCGTCAAGTGCTTTCTGCACGACAGATTTTGATTTGTCGATTTGATCAACAAACTTGTCAAAACAGTTTTGCTCTTCTAATGAAGGCAGTAAAACTTTAGTTTCTTTTGCATTTGATATTGTATATGTTCCAACGGTTGAAACATTTGCATTAGCTTCTATCTGTTTTCTGACAAAATCTGTTTCATACTGTTCCTTGATAAAACGAACACTACATTTATTCTTATTCTTAAACCAAAGAGTATTTCCGTCTTTGAAATAAAATATATCTGAGGGTTTAACAATATAGCAAACGCCGAGTGTCCCAACACCTGTAACCATCATGTCATCAGTTTTTGGAACTCCATATTTCTCTTTATATTTATCATATAAATCCTCTTCAATGAATAATTCATTGTCTACAAAACCGTCTTTTGAAAGCTTTACAATCTCACGAGCTCGATAAAACGGCACGCCGCTTTCACGCCACTCAGACTCAAACACTCGCTTACTGGAGCCTACATCAAACAATTCTGAAATGCTTACAATTGGATACCCTTTCGGGTTTATTACCGGATCCCCAAACATCTCGACAAATCGGGCTTTGATGAGGTCATCGAGTAATTGATGCTCACATTTACGAAAATTGATAATATTTGCTATTTTTTCAAATAGGGAAGCAAATTTAACTTGTTCATTGTATTCTGGAAGCGGTATTTCTAAATCGTTTATATCTTTAAGTGATATATTTAGTTGGGCAACTCCTTGCTTTTTTCGCTCAAATTGCTTTTTGATAATGGGAGAAGTTAAAAGTATTTTTATATATGGAAGATAAATATCATCATTTTTAATCCTAATAATAGCAAGTGCCTGATTTGTGTTTGCTGGCAACATTTTTTCTGTTACAACAGCTACTCGTCCAATAGCCCCTGCAATAGAAAACAGGATATCTCCTGCTTCTAATTGAGAGCGTTTAAGCTTTTTGTTACATTCTTCAGAAATATGTGTAACCTTAGATTCAATATATCTTCCATTATCATCAAAACATTCTATTTTAAGAAAATTAATACCGCTCTCTTGAAATTCATATCCTAATGTGGTAGGAGTTGTTCCTTTAGTAATTAGGCATGCTATTTCTGATAAATGCATCCATTTTGTGTTGTTCATCTTCATCCCTACAAATCCGAATTTATTTTGAACTGTCTTCTTCAACAATTTCTTTAATTCTAATGACTTTTTTGATTATTTCTTCTATCTGTTCAATATCTCCGCTCAGGTTAACAGCTATGTCGACTCTCAACGGAGAATCATAGTCTCCAATGCGAAAAGTCATCCTGCCGCGCTCTTTCCTTTTTATATTGCTCTTGAACTTTTTAAATATACTCTGAAGCGCAATTTTCAACCCATCATACATAGCGGCTGAAAACAAACCTATGCCTATATCAATGAAACAGTTTGTTAAACCACCACCGCCACCGAGTTCACGAGGAACAGAAACAAAACCCGGAATACCGACTTCTTTGTTTATTTTTTCAATATCGGATTCTGAAATATAATGATCAATATAACCCGCGTCAATCATTATCGAGCCGGGAACAATAGTCCACAATGGTTCTGCACTTGCCTTAATAACATTATCAATATCATCATATACTATTCCCATATCAACTTCTCCTAAATAACATTTAATCGTCGTAGCGAACTGATACTTTCAACTGTTTGCAATTTATATGCTGACAATCATTGTTCATTCAAAAGTGTTTCAAGTTCATTCATTGCCGTGGATATTTCAGCTTCCAGTGAACGCAGATTTGCAAGTATCTCGTTTGTCGGCGGATATTCAACGGCAACATACTCGGTCTTTTTATATTTGTTGATTGAAAGGTCGTAATCATTATCGACAATTTCCTGCTTTTCAACAAAAAAGCTCTGTTCGGTGCGCTTCCTGCCTTCTTCGCCTTCAAGGTTACCGAATCTTGCAATAATATCGGGAATATCATTCTGCTCAACAGCCGAGCGCTTGTCATCAAGTGAGAAACCATCCGCTTTCATATCATAAAACCAGACTTTATCTGTGCCGCCGTGACCCGTTTTGGTGAATATCAGTATAGCGGTTGAAACACCGGCATAGGGCTTGAAAACTCCGCTTGGCATTGAGATAACACCCTCAAGGCGGTTGTTCTCTATAATCTCTTTGCGTATTGCTTTATGAGCTGTTGACGAGCCGAAAAGCACGCCGTCGGGAACGATGCAGGCGCATCTGCCGCCGACCTTGAGCATACGCAAAAACAGAGTCAGGAAAAGGAGCTCTGTTTTCTTGGTCTTGCACACTTTGAGCAAATCTGCCGAAACGCTGTCATAATCCAGTGAACCCTTGAACGGGGGATTTGCGAGAATGAGCGTGTATTTATCCTTATCGGGGTTCTGATCCGAAAGGGAATCACGGTATTCAATATAAGGATTGTCTATGCCGTGAGTCATCATATTCATAGCGCCGATACGCAGCATTGTGCGGTCCATATCAAAGCCGTGGAACATGTGATTCATATAATGGTCTTTTTTGACTTTGTTGAAAAAGATTTCTTCCTTGCGGTTTTCTTTGAGATATTCGCCGGCAGTTACAAGGAAGCCGGAAGTGCCGCAGGCAGGGTCGCAGATTACATCATCCGCCTTGGGCGCCATCAGCTCAACCATCATTTTGATAATGTGGCGCGGAGTTCTGAACTGACCGTTCACGCCTGCTGTTGCAATTTTTGCAAGCAGATATTCATAAACATCGCCGCGAACATCCGCTCCCTGCGCTTCGCTCATCAGCTTATAAATCTCATCAAGCGAGTCAACAACCTTTGTGAGCATAAGCGGAGTGGGCAGCTTGAAAATAGCGTCATCCATATATTTGGAATAGGCGCTGTTTTTATCGCCGTGAAGGTTTTTGATAAACGGGAACACCCATTCCTGCATTACGGAATACATACGCCCTGCAGGAAAGTCATGGAAAACTGACCATTTAAGCTGGTTGCCGTCAATCTTTCTGTCACCTATAGTAACCTCGTCAGCAAAAACGCTTTGATAAGGCAGACCGAGCATAGCGCTCTCTTTGGCGCGCATATTGTCGCTGTCATCCAGATCATGGATAAACATCATATATGTAATCTGCTCAATAACATCAAGCGGATTTGTGAGGCCGCCGGTCCAGAATATCTCCCAGAGGGAATCAATTTTGTTTTTAAGTTCACCTGTAATCATCATTCTTTCTCCCTGTTCCATATGTATTTTGTATATCTGCCGCCGCCGATTTTGATTATCTCGTTCTTTTCGAGCAGATCGGCAAGAGTCCGCTGAACCGTTATCTGGCTTATATCGGGACACTTCTGCATTATCTGGGCTTTTGTTATATCACCGTATGATTCTTTTATAGTCTTTCGTATTCTTTCCGGCTTTGAAAGACCGGTGCTCACACTTTCAACTCTTTCTTCAAACTCTCTGTATGCGGCAACGATAATGCCGAGAGTATATTCAACAAATGGAAGATAATCGTTTTTATTTTCATGCCATCCGGCTGAACTGGCCTGAAGCGCGTCATAATAGGTTTCTTTGGTTTTCTCAATTATTCTTTCAATACTGATATATTTGCCGACTATATAACCGGATTTATATAACAGTAAAATGGTGAAGAGTCTGCTCATTCTGCCGTTGCCGTCATTGAACGGATGTATGCAGAGAAAGTCGAGAATAAACATCGGTATCAGCAAAAGCGGATCAACATTTGAATTGCTTATAATTTCATTGTAAGCATCGCAAATACCATTTATCGCTTCATTGGTCTGCCAGGCGGGAACAGGATTGAATCTGACAAACTGATTGCCTTCATTATCGGTTTCAACAATCTTATTATCAGCATTCTTAAAATTGCCGCCGATAGACTTACCGCTGTATTTATACAAATCTCTGTGGAGCTGCAGAATCATTGAAGTGCTGACAGGTATATAGTCATAGTTTTCGTGAATGGTAGCAAGCACATCACGATAGCCGGCTATTTCCTGCTCACTTCTGGTGCGGGGCATTGTTTTATCCTGAACTATTTTCTTTAAGCGTTCATCCGATGTATAGATACCCTCAATTCTGTTTGA
>JAEELT010000058.1 GCA_016282855.1 Clostridiaceae bacterium
GAATCATAAGGAGCAGGCCCTGTGAAGCTGTGTAGGTGGTGGTGAGAGCGCCGGCCGCGAGTGAGCCGTGAACGGTGCCTGCCGCGCCTGCTTCGGACTGCATCTCGGCAACCTTGACTGTGGTGCCGAAAATGTTTTTGAGACCCTGTGCCGACCACTGGTCAACATAGTCTGCCATGGGGCTTGAAGGAGTGATGGGGTAAATACCCGCAACCTCTGTAAACGCGTAAGAGACATACGCCGCCGCGTTGTTGCCGTCCATGGTCTTCTTTTGTCTGGACATAAGTAATTCCTCCTGCAAATTTAGTAACCGTTTTAGAATAAAAACTGCCGTATAATATATTAACACTATACGGCAGATTTGTAAATATTAAATTATTAAAAGACTGTTGTTTTTTGTCTTCTTTTTTCGGCTTAATTACCAAATGGTTTTTTCGTTTATATCCCTGAGTGCGCTTTCGAGGAATTTATCAATCTCAAGCGCGCCGATATCGCCCTCGCCTCTCTTGCGCACGGAGACAACGCCGGCCTCGATATCCTTGTCGCCCATAAGGAGCATATAGGGAATTTTCTCAAGCTGAGCCTCTCTGATTTTATAGCCGATTTTCTCGTTTCTCGCGTCAACCTCGCAGCGGATACCGGCTTTTTCAAGCTTCGCCTTGATTTCGTAAGCGTAGTCGTGATGCCTGTCGGCTATCGGCATAAGGCGTACCTGCACGGGAGCGAGCCAGAGCGGGAAAGCGCCGGCGTACTTCTCTATAAGCAGGGCAAGAGTTCTCTCATAGCAGCCTATGGAAGTGCGGTGGATAATATACGGATTCTTCTTTACGCCGTCGGAGTCGGTATACACCATATCAAACTGCTCGGCGAGCATCTGGTCAATCTGGATGGTGATGAGGGTATCTTCCTTGCCGAAAACATTCTTTATCTGGATATCAAGCTTCGGGCCGTAGAAAGCGGCTTCGCCGATGCCGATTTTATAGGGAATACCGATATCGTCAAGTATCTTCTTCATTGTGCTCTGAGCTTCATCCCACTGCTCCTCGGTGCCGATATATTTATCTCTGTCATCGGGATCCCACTGTGAGAATCTGTAAGAAACATCCTCATAAAGGCCGAGCGTTTTGAGCATATAAATGGCAAGCTCAAGGCAGCCCCTGAACTCATCTTCAAGCTGGTCGGGTCTGCACATAAGGTGGCCCTCGGAGATGGTGAACTGACGCACTCTGATAAGGCCGTGCATTTCGCCGGACGCCTCGTTACGGAAAAGGGTTGAAGTTTCGTCATATCTCAGGGGAAGGTCCCTGTATGAACGGGGCTCATTGAGATAGGCCTGATACTGGAAGGGGCAGGTCATCGGGCGAAGAGCATAAACTTCATCGTCTTTTTCTTCGTCACCGAGAACAAACATGCCGTCCTTATAGTGATCCCAGTGGCCTGAAATCTTGTAAAGATCACTCTTTGCCATAAAGGGAGTTTTGGTGAGCTGCCAGCCTCTGCGGGCCTCTTCATCCTCAACAAAACGCTGTAAAAGCTGTATTATTTTTGCGCCCTTGGGGAGCATAATCGGAAGACCCTGACCTATGTAATCAACCGTGGTAAACAGATGAAGCTCTCTGCCGAGCTTGTTGTGGTCTCTCTTCTTGGCTTCCTCAACGGATTCAAGATAGGCTTCCATCTCATCTTTTTTGGTGAAAGCTGTTGCGTAAACTCTCTGGAGCATTTTATTTTTTTCGTTGCCTCTCCAGTAGGCGCCTGTGCAGGATGTGATTTTGAAAGCTTTTATTCTGCCCGTTGACATAAGATGAGGTCCGGCGCAAAGCTCCGTAAACTCTCCCTGCTTGTAAAAGCTGATATTTTCGCCCTTGTCGGCGTGCTCTTTTATAAGCTCAACCTTATAGATTTCGCCGAGCTTTTCGTAGTAGGCAATCGCCTCGTCGGGAGTCATCTCAAAATACTCAATAGGTAAATCTTCCTTGATGATTTTGCGCATTTCCTCCTCGATTTTTTCAACATCATCGGGGGTGAAAGCCTCAGCAACATCAAAGTCATAGTAAAACCCGTTATCCACGGCGGGGCCTATCGCAAGCTTTGCTTCGGGGTAAAGCCTTTTTACGGCCTGAGCGAGCACATGAGAAGCCGTGTGGCGGTATGTTCTCTTGCCGTCATCATCGTCAAACGTGAGTATCTGAAGTTCGCAGTCCTGCGTAACGGGGGTCCGGAGATCCCTGAGTTCGCCGTCTATTTTGCACACGCAGGCGGCCTTGTAAAGGCCCTCGCCTATGCTCTTAGCTATTTCCGCGGCTGTGATTCCGGCGTCATATTCTTTTATGACTCCGCCTTTGAGAGTTACACTGATCATTTTGTACACCCTTTCTGAAAAAATAAAAAATCTCACCCTGCTGAACAGGGTGAGAAATAATTCCCACGGTTCCACCCGTATTCCGGCGTTTGCCGGCACTCTGAGGCCTTAACGCGGCCGTACGGCTTGCCTTGTTTCGGCAGCACTCGGCAGTGGTACTCCGCGCACACCCGTAACCGCCCTTCCAGCCTTGAGGCGGCTCTCTGATACGGGCAGACAGCCCGGAGCTTCTGCTTCATCGATTTCCTTATTGCTCAATATACTATCACCATATATAGTTGTTGTCAATATTTTTTATACAAAATGTGAATAAAAATCTTGACATTGATTTATAATGAATGTATTATTACTATAATGGTGTTTAATGGGTAAAAATGTGCTTTTTACCGCATCATTGAATAATTTTGTATTTGCAAAACATATACTCCGGCCGCGGGAGACCGCCTTTGCTCCCTGTCAGGCCGCATCAGAATTTACAGTAAAGGAGGAAACAGCTTGGTTAAAATTCTGATTGGTATCGCCATAGGAATCATCGCTGGCGTCATAGCCGGATATTTCATAGGCGTTGCTCATAGAAAAAGAGTTGCAGAATCCGCCATCGGCTCCGCTGAAAAAGAAGCCAACAAAATAATCAGCGAAGCGATGACCAACGCGGAAGCAAAAAAGAAAGAAGCGATTCTCGAAGCCAAAGACGAAATTCACAAGCAGCGTACCGAAACCGAAAAAGAGCTGCGTGAAAGACGTTCAGAAGTGCAGAGGCTCGAAAGGCGTCTCAATCAAAAAGAAGAAAACCTCGATAAAAAGACAGACAATCTTGAAAAGAAAGAGGAGATTCTCGAAGGCAAACTGAAAGACGCAGACGCCAAAATGGAAGAGCTCGAAAGGCTCAAAAGCGCCGAGATGGCTAACCTCGAAAGAATATCAGGTTACTCGCAGGAGCAGGCAAAAGCATATATCCTCAGCAGACTTGAGGACAAGCTCGACCACGAAAAAGCTCTCAAAATTCAGGAATTCACCCAGAGGACCAGAGAGGAATCCGATGCCCTGGCAACCGAAATCATCGCCACGGCGATTCAGCGCTGCGCAGCGGACCACTCCGCGGAAACCACAGTATCCACAGTTGCCCTTCCCAATGATGATATGAAGGGCAGAATCATCGGCAGAGAAGGCAGAAACGTACGCACATTCGAAATGATTACGGGCGTTAACCTTATCATAGATGACACCCCAGAGGCAATCACCGTATCCTCATTTGATCCCGTGCGCAGAGAGGTTGCGCGCCTCACTCTCGAAAAGCTCATACAGGACGGCAGGATTCACCCCGCAAGAATCGAAGAGCTCTTTGAGAAATCAAAACGAGAGGTGGAGCAGACAATCAAGCAGACCGGTGAAAAAGCAGTTATCAAAGCCGGCGTAAACAATGTGAACCACGAGATAGTCAAGCTCCTCGGCAAGCTTAAATACCGCACAAGCTACGGGCAGAACGTGCTCAATCACTCACTTGAGGTTTCCTATATCGCCGGTCTTATGGCTACTGAGCTCGGCACAGATGTAAAGAGCGCAAAGAGAGCCGGCTTGCTTCACGATATAGGCAAGGCGCTTGACCACGAGATGGAAGGCACCCACGTAGCTCTCGGTGTTGAATTTGCAAAGAGATACAAAGAAAACGATATTATCCTCAACGCCATTGAAGCGCATCACGGTGCGGTTGAGCCCAAGAGCATCACCGCAATTCTCGTTCAGGCGGCCGACGCGATTTCAGCGGCAAGGCCCGGCGCAAGGCGCGAAGACCTGCAGAATTACATCAAGCGTCTGCAGGCTCTTGAAGAGGTCACCACAGGCTTTGAAGGCGTTGATAAGGCATACGCCATCCAGGCGGGCAGAGAAGTCAGGATTATCGTTAATCCCGAAAAGATCAGCGATGACAGAATGGTTATCCTCGCCAAAGAAATCGCCGAAAAGATTGAAACCACAATGGATTACCCCGGTGAGATTAAAGTAAACCTCATCAGAGAAACCAGAGCACAGGGCGTAGCCAAATAAGATACAACAAAGACCCGCGCGGATTTATTTATCCCTGCGGGTCTTTATTGCGAAACAATCCCCTTATGAAAAGGTGAAAATAATGAACATACTTGCTATAGGCGACGTGGTCTCGGATAAAGGCTGCGAATTTCTCAGAGCACGGCTGCCATCCCTGAAAAAGCTTAAAAACATTGATTTCACAATCGTCAACGGCGAAAATTCCGCCGTGGGCAACGGAATCACTCCCGCGAGCGCCGGTCATATCTTTGACAGCGGAGCGGATATAATCACAACAGGAAATCATGTTTTCCGCCGCAGGGAAATATACAGCTTTCTCGAGGAAAACCCGAATATTATAAGGCCGGCAAATTATCACGCCGACAGCCCCGGCAGAGGGTTTACCGTTTCCGACCTCGGATACTCTCAGGTCGCCGTCATAAACCTTGCCGGCAGAGTATATATGGAAGGCTGCGACAATCCTTTTGACGCGGCGGACAGAATTCTGAGCGGGATAAAATGCAAAACAGTCATTGTTGATTTTCACGCCGAGGCCACAGCCGAAAAAGCTGCTCTCGCCTACTATCTTGACGGCAGGGTCAGCGCTGTTTTCGGCACTCACACACACGTGCCTACGTCGGACGCAAGAATCCTTCCGGGCGGCACCGGCTTCATTACGGATTTAGGTATGACGGGAGTCGGCGATTCAGTTATA
>JAEELT010000059.1 GCA_016282855.1 Clostridiaceae bacterium
CCGAGCCGCCGAAAATCATATCGAGCCCGACAATTTTCCATCCGTTGAGGATCGCCAGCGAAAGAGAGAAGAGAACGAGCGAAAACAAAACAGGGCTGTAAAGAACAACAATCCACCTGAATTTTCCGTAGTTAACCTTGAGAAGCTTTTCACTGAATCTTATAAATACCGCAATAACGCCGCAGAGTATCACGGGTACTATAAGATACAGGATATTGCCTTTGATATAGAATTCGCTTATAAGGCCGATGTCATAGAGAATGTGCCCTGCGAGAAACGCCGTAAACCCGGCGTAAGTGTATTGATCGGAAGATTTGCGGTGAGCGTATTTAAGGTCGAGCGCAATATCTCCGAGCATTCCGCAGATAAGGCCCATTGCAATCCACAGACCGAATCTCAGGTGTGAATAATCAAAATCGGTAAAGGCAATACCCGAGAGCGCGGTGGCTATAAAGCAGATTGAAACAAGCGCCTTTATCATCGCGACAATGGGTGTGCTGCCCTTGGTCCTTTTGACGCAGAATACCGCAAGTAACGCTGCGCCGATTCCGGTGAAAATATACGGAACAAACATAGTTTCCCCTCCGTCTAAGGTAAAATTAAAATATGTCTGCTTATAAACTGTTCACCAATTCTTTGAAATGATCTCCTCTTTCCTCAAAGCAGGAATACTGGTCAAATGAGCTCGTTGTGGGTGAGAGAAGCACTGTGTCTCCGGGGACTGCGATTTCATGCGCCCTGGCAACCGCCTCATTCAGAGTGGTAACGAGGATTCCGCTTTCCGGCGCAAGCTCTTTAACAAGCCGCTCTCCGCAGGCGCCGTAACCGATAACCTGCTTTACCGAGCTCAAATTCTTTCTGAGCTCATCCATCGGCAGGCCCTTTTCAAATCCACCGACAAGGAGTATCACTCCCCTGTCAAAAGATTTTACCGCCGTAACCGTCGCGTCTGTGTTTGTGCCTTTGGAATCGTTATAATATCTTACTCCGCCGAGCTCGCGCACAAACTCAATACGGTGCTCGACTCCCTTGAATTCCGATACGGCCTGAGTGATTATTTCATTTGAAATCCCCGCCGCCTTGGCCGCGGCAACAGCCACCATGACATTCTGCACATTGTGTTTGCCCACAAGCTTTATTACGCTCAGCGGCATAACCTTTTCGCCGCGTATATAGATGTATCCGTCTGAAATATATGAATCGGTATCGTCTCTGTCAAGGCTGAATGTATTCACCTTGCATTTTACGGGATAACGTGAAACATACTCCATCAGAGTACTGTCATCCGTATTGAGGATGAATTCATCATCATCTCTCATATTACGGTAAACTTCTGTTTTGGATTTATAATAGTTGTCAAGCCCACCCATAAAATCAATATGATCGGGGCTGAGATTGATAATGGTCGCAACCTCGGGCCTGAATTCATCAATATCAACAAGCTGGAAATTTGAAACTTCGAGAGCAAACCAGTGCCCTTCGTTTTCAAAAAGGTTGTAATCCATTACCATTTCGCAAAGGGCAATGCCTATGTTTCCGCACAGATGCGCCTTCTCTCCGAATGCCTTGTGAAGAATCCCGTAGAGAAGAGTGCTCGTGGTAGTCTTGCCGTTTGAGCCGGTTATCGCCATAAAATGCTGCGGCTTTGATACTTTGTAGGCAAGCTCGATCTCGGTGATAACTGGAACTCCGTTTTCCTTGAGTTTCATGATGGTGGGGGCTCTGTAAGGCACTCCCGGATTTTTTACTGCGAGATCGTATTTTTCTTCAAATACGGGCATGCTCTGGTCGGTGATCTTGACTCCCATCGACTCAAGCTCATCCGCTTCGGGGAGCTGATCTCTCGGCTTTGTCTCGGAGAGAGTAATCTCCGCACCGAGATGATGAAGCACCTTGATTGCCGCAAGGCCGCTCCTTGCAAGCCCTATTACAAGTATCTTTTTACCTTTTAAATCCATTATCTGCCGACTCCTTGATTATGCGAAAAGAATACCCGCGTATTTTGAGAAAAGTCTGAAAAAGTAGCCTATTATTTCGGCGAATGATGAGCCCGAGATACCGTTCCAGTCAATACCGGGGTTGTTTACAACAGGCTCTGTGGAGGAGCCGAGACCCATCGCGTAAAGCTTCTGAAGCACAAGTCTTGCTATTACAAGATTGCCTTTTGAATTGGGATGGATTGTGTCAATCGCGATATATTCACGGGCATGGCCGGCAAAAGCGGACTCAACCTCAACTATTGAGTATGCACCGGGATGAGCGCCAAGATAGCCCCTGATAACGCCGTTGATTACATTGACGCCCTTCTGATAATCCTCTGTAAACAGGAATTTTGAGGGATTATACACTGTCTGAACCAGAATCGCCGCATGGGAATTGAGACTCTTTATCTTTGAGATGATACCTGAGAAATTGCTGCTGAATTCAGCTTCGATCTTATCAAAGCGTGAGTCATTTCCGGTCTCGGCGCCTATGAGAAGCGCAAGCAGGTTGGTGGTCAGGAAATCGTTGCCGCCGATTGAAATGCTGATTATATCGGCGCTTCTGACGCCCGCGCTGACAAAATCCACATCGAGATATTTCAGCAGAGCTTCGGATGTGTATCCGTCAACGGCATAGTTTGTATAGTTATAACCGTTTGTATCCGCCACTATTTTGCCGTAGCAGGCATCCTGTGCATTCAGAAGGCCCTGACCGTACGCAATCGAATCACCGAGTAAAAGATAATTCTTTGCGCCCGCGGCGGATGATGAGATTGCGAATGAACATACCAATATAACAGCAGCCGTAATTACCGCAGAAATCTTTTTTAAGCTTTTCATAATAATTCTCCAAATGAAATAAATATGCTGAATACGCATTACAGCTATTATAGTATACTACATTTTACTTAATATGTAAAGAGAAAAAAATCGGCGGTAAAATGAAAAAACACGAGTTATTGTGTATTTTTAATTGATTATTTCAATATATAGTAGTATAATGATAAGGTAAATGATGATTTCGCGGGTTTTTCCCCGAAACAGACTGCATCATCGGAGGTAATAATATGTCTGACTGCGCAATAGTCGGTATCAACTGGGGAGACGAGGGCAAGGGCCGTATGGTCGACCTGCTCACAGAGAATTATGATATCGTCATAAGATATCAGGGAGGCGGAAACGCGGGCCACACCGTAATCAATGAATACGGTAAATTCGCCCTTCATCTTCTGCCCTCGGGTATTTTCAGAAAAAACGTTGTGAATATTCTCGGAAACGGAGTCGCCGTTGACCCCGAAAACCTTTGGAATGAAATTGAGTATGTGAGAGAAAACGGAGTTTCCCTCACTCCCGATAATCTCAAAATCAGCGACCGCGCTTCGCTTCTTATGCCCTGGCACAGAGAGCTTGACTGCCTCGAAGAGGCGCGTCTCGCAGATAAGAAATACGGCTCGACCAAACAGGGCATCGCACCGTTTTATTCGGATAAGTATCAGAAGAAAACCGTGCTTGCCGGCGAACTCTTTTACCCCGAAAAACTCCGTGCTCACCTTGCGGACCTGCTCGAGTGGAAAAACCTGACGATAACCAAGGTATACGGCGGCGAGGCCTGGACAATGGAAAAGCTTGAAAGCTGGCTCTCCGGCTACTGCGAAAAGATCAAGCCCTTTGTCTGCGATACCGGCAAATTCCTCAGAAACGCCAAGGCGGAGGGTAAGAATATCCTCTTTGAGGCACAGCTCGGCTCTCTGCGCGATCTTGATTACGGTATCTGCCCCTACACCACATCATCAAATACAATTGCCTCCTATGCTCCCGTAGGCTCCGGAATCCCGGGCGTAAGACCTCAGGAAATTGTAGGCGTTGTAAAAGCCTATTCCTCCTGTGTGGGCGAGGGTCCGTTCACCTGCGAAATGTTCGGCAAAGAGGCTGACGAGCTCAGGGAGGCCGGCGGAGAATACGGCGCCAAAACAGGCAGACCGAGAAGAGTCGGACCCATCGATATAGTCGCCACCCGCTACGGTGTTCAGGTTCAGGCGGCAACCAATATTGCCCTGACAAAGCTCGATATCCTCAGCTATATGAAAAAGATACCCGTCTGCTCAAAGTATGAGCTTTACGGTGAAATAACCGACGATTTCCCGTTCCCGAGCGCCCTTCCCGATGCGAAACCCGTCATAGAATATATGGACGGCTGGGAAACCGACATCTCAAAAATCAAAAACTGGGATGATCTTCCGGAAAATGCCAGGAAATATGTCGAATACGTTGAAAAAGAAATCGGATGCCACATCGGATATGTTTCGGTCGGCCCCGAGAGAGACAGCATCATAATCAGATAAGAGGTATAATATGCTTGATAAATATGAATCCCCCCTCTCCTCACGCTACGCGTCGGACTATATGCTCACCCTCTTTTCAGCGCAAAAGAGGATAGAAACCTGGCGCCGCCTCTGGGTATCACTCGCAAAGGCGGAATCTGCTCTCGGCCTTCCTGTTTCCGCCGATCAGGTGAGCGAACTTGAGGCGCATATATCCGATATTGACTTTGAATGCGCAAAGCAGAGAGAAAAAGAAGTACGCCACGATGTTATGGCTCACGTATATACATACGGCAAAGCGGCGCCCGGAGCGGCAGGTATAATCCATCTTGGCGCAACAAGCTGCTACGTAACCGACAATGCCGATATCATTCTTTACCGTGATGCCCTTAAATTTATACGCAACGGCGTAATCGGAGTAATAAAGAATCTCGCCGCATTTGCCGGTAAATACAAATCCATGCCCACACTCGGCTACACCCACTATCAGCCGGCTCAGCTCGTTACGGTAGGCAAAAGAGCATCCCTCTGGATGCAGGATCTCGCCTGTGATGTGGAAGAGATTGACGATGTCATTTCAAAGATGAAGCTCCTCGGATGCCGCGGCACAACGGGCACAGAGGCGAGCTTTATGGATCTGTTTGAGGGAGATACCTCAAAGATAGATGAAATGAATTCCCTTATCTGTAAAGATTTCAGTTTTGATAAATGCTACTCGGTAAGCGGTCAGACCTATCCGCGAAAGCTTGATTCTCGGATTCTGAACTGCCTTTCATCCGTTGCTCAGAGCTGTTACAGGATGGCAAACGATATCCGTCTGCTGCAGCATGACCGTCAGGTGGAAGAGCCGTTTGAAAAGAGCCAGATAGGGTCATCCGCAATGGCATACAAGAGAAATCCGATGAGAAGCGAGAGAATCTGCTCTCTTGCAAGATACATTATGGCAGACGCGCTCAACGCCCCGATGACGGCGGCGACACAGTGGCTTGAGAGAACCCTTGATGACTCCGCAAACCGCAGGATTTCAATACCCGAGGCATTCCTGTGTGCCGACGCAATACTGATTCTGTCAAGAAATGTTACCGACGGTCTTCATGTCAATGAAAAAATCGTCGCAAAAGCGGTCAATGATTATCTGCCGTTTATAGCTACCGAAAACATCCTTATGGAGGGCGTGAAGCACGGCGGAAACAGGCAGGAGCTGCATGAAATAATAAGGACCTGCTCAATGAACGCCACGGCAAAGATGAAAAACGGCGAGCCGTTTGATCTGCTCTCCGATCTCGCCTCTCACAGCGAATTCAATATGAGCGCCGAAGAAATGAAATCGGCTCTTGAGCCTTCACTCTACACCGGCAGATGCGCCGAGCAGGTTGAGAGATATATCGCCGAGCTCAGACCGCTGATTGAGGAATACACCGAAACAGACAGCACGGTAAATGTCTGATAAGCAAAACAGTAACTGCCGTATATTTAATTCAATATGACTTTAAGGGCACACGGAAAAATCCGTGTGCCCTTTGATTTTGTTAAGAGACAATACAATCCGGAGCGTGCTTTGCACGCGACCCGAAATTCGGCATTGATTTATGCTCACGCATATCCCTTGTACGCGGCAGGCATTTATGCCTGCCCTACATTGCAAGCTCACGCTTGCCCGGAACGCCGGGACGTCGTTCCCTACGATCAGTCGCCTTAACTACCTGAAAAATCCGGAGCGTGCTTTGCACGCGACCCTCAATTCCGCATTCCTCATTCATCATTCCGCATTAAACGCAATTCCCGCCCCTGCGGTGCAGGGGCGGGCTGAGTTTATTTGCCTTTAAGCTTTACCGGGATTAACCCTGTGAAGCCGGCTCGTTTGCGTCAAACCATGCATCGCCTTCAACGTTGGCACCGGTCTGATCAATCGGTGTGTAGGAAGCGCTGTGGTTGACTTTGTTGGTGATAATCTGAGCATCGTCTGCGTTGATGTGACCGTCGAAGTTTACGTCGCCTGCAACTCCGAGATAGGGCTCGATTTCATACTCAGTGCCCTGAGCTGCAACGAGGTTGATGTACGCTCTGTCAACGTTGTCGATTCTGGAGTCACCGTTGAGGTCGCCGACAAGGACTACATAATACTTGAACTGCGGGATACGGCCGATATGACCTACAAGGTAGGAGCCTGTGCCTCCGCCGTAGTCTGATCTGTGAGCCTCAAATGTGTTGGTGTTGTTATCCTCAACGAAACCTGATGAAGTGAATACTCTTGCGGGATCGCCCTGGCTGTCTGTATAGGTGGGCATTGTTCCTGCGGTATCGGTAAAGCTCTGGCCTTCCTGAAGACCTGTGATAACTTTGTATGTACGGTTATCGGAGCCGCCGAGTTTGTATGAGTAATCGTCGCCGTTTCCGTCATGAAGGATGTTGAAGGGTGAATTGTTAAGAGGATCGCTGACCTTTACTGCACCGGGAATCAGTCCCTCGGGGAATGCGAGAGCTTCAATAACTCTCTGAAGGATACGCTGATTCTCATCGATTTCATCCTGGAAGTCGATATCTGCGTCGGTGTAGTAGGTGTTGTAGTAGGTTCTCGCAATGGCAAGAGCAGCATTGAGGTTATTCAGAGTCGGAAGCGTGTAAGCAACATCTCTGTCAACATCTGCACCGAGACCGAGCGGTCCGTCAATGATTGCTTGAGCCTGATCGAGTGTTGACTCATAAAGTCTCCAGTCGGGTCTCTTTGAGAATTCATGGAGGTTGTAATATGCTTTGAGAATTGCCTGATATGCTGTGGTAACAAGAGACTGAAGGATATGCTGATTGTTATCAACGGCATTCTTAAGTGCAACACCGTATTCATATGCGCGCTGGAATTCATCGTAGGTCTTCTGTGTATAAGCCGTAACAAGTCTGTTGAACTGGTTAAGCTTCTTGTTTCTCCACATCTGACCGTCATTTTCTGTGATGTAAGCGTCTGCAGTGTAGTTGAGAACCCATTCAAGTGTGTTGGTTCTTACGGTGTTTCCTTCGAGAGCGGTCTCAACATTTGCAAGTCTCCAGCTGATGTTGTCATAGTAATCATTGAGCTTCTCGTTGTAATCTTTGATTGTCTTTGCAAATTCAATGTAAGATTTCTGAATCTCATTCTGATACTTGACCTCATCCTTACCGCCGAGTGTGTATGTATTCGGAGGTGTAAGGCTGATTGTTGTTCTGCCGCTGTCTGAAGTCTGGTCGCCGCTGTAGTATCCGAATGATCCGCCGCCGAGACTGGGAGTGATGAGAGCGAATGACTTTCTGGTAATCTTGAAGTTGTCTCTGTCGAATGTCAGGCCGTAGCTCTGGCATGTGGATGCGATTGTATTCTTCTGGCTGTCGGAAAGTGCCTGCCACTGGGCAAGAGCAGCTTCTTCACTGCCGCTTGTAATGTCGAATGTATGGCTGTTAAGCGCAAGGCGTACAACAGACTGTGCAAAGCTTCTCGAAAGCTCAACATCGTGGTTTGAGCCGTCCTCTTCCAGAGCATCGGCATAGTTGAGAGCTTCCGCAACTACAAGATAAGAGCCGTTGCTTGCAAACGGATATGATCTGCCGCTTGTGCCCGAGTTGATGCTTCTTCTTACAACATCAATCTTGGCGTCATCCGGGCCGATATAATCTTCATAAGATGATCCGTTGCCTGTTGCGGAGAACGGATACGGAGTATCTTTGCCGGGTTTGCCGGGCATACCGTCATCGGAAGTAATGCTGCCGTCGCCGTTGGCATCATAATGCTTGTTCGCATAGAGCTTCATGTTGATTAAATATTCAAGCCATGAGCCGTAAGCGTTGGGCAGTGTGCTGTGGGCATAAGTTTCAAATTCATCAAGGAATTCATTTGAATCTTCTATGGCGTTGTTGTAGCGGTGATAGAGTTTAATCTCGTTAGCTCTGAAATCTTCGTAAGCAAGAGTTCTCCAGCCTGCGCCGTACTGAACCTCACCCTTTGTGCCGGTCTGATAGGTGCCGTTTGCCTTTACGGGAGCGGCAGTGTGGATGTTACTGAATACATACTCTTTTTCGGTAACAACGCCTTCCTCTTCTCTTACAGTGACTGTCTGCATTGAAGCGGTCTCGTCTCTGTAATTATCGGTGACATAAAGCTTATAAACAATGTTGTTGTTACCTGTTGTACGGTCACGCTTTGCGTAACCGTTTTCAATATATCCCGCAGCAGCTTCCGCATATCTGAGTGAGCTGTAGGTTGCGGGGAATTCAACGCGGTACTGGTCCACACCGTCGACAATCTGGCGTCTGCCGCTGACCGTGAATCCGGTGTCGCCGATTGCTGCAGCAACAAGTTCCGCTTTACTGTCGCTGGTATACCATACCGAGCCGGAGAATTCGGTCGAGTTTGCTTCAGCGGCATTAGCATCATTATAAGCGCGCAGCTGAGCAAATGTAATCTGATTGCTGCCTAAATAATTGGTCTTGGATGAGGAGCTTCCGCTCTTATAATAAGCTGCTTTCTTGACTGAGCCCGACATAAGAAGCGGGAATATAACGCCTGCAAGAGTCGGGAGATATCTGTCAAGCTGATAAAGCAGCTGCTCAAGGAGAGTCTTGAGAGGCGTATAGGATGTGCTGCCGAAGAGACCGTCAAGCGATGCTACCGATGTGCCGCTTGTGAAGACGTTTCTCGGAACGGGAGGAAGAAGAGCATTGCCGCCGACGACTGTGCCGAGAATACGGTCAACAAGGTTAATAAGAACTACGGTAACCGAGTTGTTGAGCTCACCTGTTGTGTTTATTCCAAGTATTTTGATAATTTCCTGAAGATCAAGAGTGCAGATGCTCTCAAGCAGCCAGTCGTTGAAGAGACCCCAGGATTTTTCACCTGCGACCCAGTCGGGAAGCCAGCTGAGCGGAATAAGCTTGAAGAGCGAATTATCAAGCATATCATAAAGAGCATTTCTGATTTCGCCGGCGGGGATATTGTTGACATTGCCGGTTGCACCGGTGTGGGGATGATTCTGGTAAGAAGTATTGAATGTGCCTCTCGCAGTCACGAAAACATCCTGCCATGTGCCGGTGAGTCCGCCGTCAAGATTGCCGAAGTTTGAGTTCGAAACATTCCACTTACCGGAGAAGATGGGCATATAGGTTGCAAGAGCCCAGGTAAGGAACTCAAACGCAAACACTTCGAAGTTGGTATCGGTCTCAAGAGTATAGCCAACGCCTGACTGGAAATCCTGCCAGCCGGAGAGAAGATATGCGCCGATTGATGCGCCGATATCCATTGCCGCTCTCGGAATAGTTACAAGCTTGTGGGTATGAGGACTCTCAATCTGCTCTGTGTAGGGAAGCGGAGTAACGGTACCGCTTGTTCCCAGAGGAACATAGCCTGCTCCGTAGTGATAAGCGTCAAGTCTGTCAAAATAGTTATTCTCGGGGAGATACTTAACCGCGAGAGAAGCGAGCGCATAAGCGCCGACTGAGGGGATATCCTCTGCCCATTCGGGGAAGTAGCAGCCGTCGATGAAGTTGTTAAGAAGAATCTTTACAAGAGCTGCGTAAATATTCTGATTTGATTTTACATACTTGGGTCTGATGAATTTGGGGTTGCAGTAGTCTGCGCCTGCCGGATCGTGTGTGTTTACAACCGTGCCGTCCGAAACAAACTCATATTCATCATCATAGTCAAAATCATTGCCGTTGTCTTCATATTTGATGACTTCTCTGTTGTCATATGTCATGTAGTACGGCTGATCGGGATATCTGTCGACCCACTTCTCTGTCATTTCCTCGTTGGTATATGTGAGTCCGTCGGGAACTTCGATGCCGAAGAGACCGAAGAGACCGGGAAGCATACGCGCAACGTCGTTGAGGAGCGACATAAAGTTATCTGTAATCTGGATTCCGCTGTAGGAAATCTTGATAAATGTGGCAAGACCGCCGCCGACGAAGAACCAGTCGAGAAGCTTGCGGATTTTGGGAACGGGATAGGTGTTTTCTGTGTCGGTGTAGGTAATTGCGGGAGCTCCGTTCTGAACGCAGAGACCTTCAATCGCGCCTACTATAGTCGCAAACATAACATCCTGCATTATAGCGGGATCGCCGAGGCCGTCGCTCGCATCAATGCCGAGCATATCAAAGAGAAGACCTTCAAGCAGATCCGATACCATGCCGCTGAGAAGCGCGTTGAGAGCGTTATTGACCAGCTGATAGAAGTTCATGGTGTAAGTCCTGACACCCTGGCCTCTGTCCGCCTGGATCTGACGAGCATCAAGGCTCGCTCCGCCGGGATAATTACCCATATCGGGAAGGAAGGGC
>JAEELT010000060.1 GCA_016282855.1 Clostridiaceae bacterium
ATGCTTTTGCCTATTGCCGCGGCGTATTCCTCCCTGAGCTCCGGTTTCACCGCTTCCTTGCACAGGTTGAGGAAAAGCACTTCGTTTTCTTTCATATGGTCTCTTGTCATAAAGTCGCCCGCCACAATATTCACCTTGTCGAGCATGACCGGGTCGGCGGCTATCTGCTCCATCATCCACTTAAAATACGGTCTGTCGAGCTCATCAAGCTTGTCGGGCCAGGTAAAGCCGATTTCGGTGCCGGGGTTCGGCGTCTGCTGACTCTGAAACCAGAAAAAGCCCTCGCTCTCAAGCTTTTTGAGATACTCAAGGTCCGCCTTTGCGAATTTTTCGGGCTTATAGCCGAAGACTTTGCTGTCCCACGGCTCAAGAAGCTTTACATCCCTTGAATAATCATAGGCCGCAGCCGCGTGATGAATTATATATTTTTTGCCCGATTTTCTTATGTCTGCCAGCGTGACGGTCCTGATATCGTCAAAATCCGTAAACGCGTATTTCTCCGGCTGCAGATATTTGTGTATAAGCGCGTTCACCTTTTCGGGGGAGGCTTTGAAATTAAGCGTTACGGGCCCGATTTTCTGGGGGTTGAACGCTCGTATGTCGAGCAGCATAAAATCGCTGTATTTTTCAATGATTTCTCCGAAATATGAGAAGGCTTCTTCCGCGCTCATTCCGTTTGAGAGCCCGTGCGCTATGACGAGCTTACCTCTTTTTTCCTTGAGGCGTATCCCGAATTTTCTTACGCCGTACTCATACTGCTCAAGAGGGGTGCCGTGCTGACAGCAGCCCATATGATTCATTCCCTTGGTGCAGGAGTTGTGAGCGCCGGGAATCGCGATTTTGGTTATCTTCGCCTCGTCTTTGATGTATTCCATCCATTTTTCGTAAAACACGGCTACACCACCCTGAATATATAAAATTTGAGATAATCCGTTTCGGGTACGCTCCGTAATATGGGATGATCTGCGCTCTGCTGCCTTGCCTCAACCTGCAGCAGCTGCACATCGGCTTCCCTTGCTGCCTGCATGAGCATTTTTTCAAACAGCTCGCCTGTCATAAAATGCGAACAGGAGCAGGTCGCAAGCCAGCCGCCCCTCGGCAGGAGCTTCATAGCCTTGCTGTTTATCTCTTTGTATCCCCGCGCGGCCGCCTCCACCGTTTTGCGGCTTTTGGTAAACGCCGGCGGATCGAGAATTATCATATCATAGGGTCTGCCGCCCTTTTTCTCAAGCTCCGTAAGCAAATCGAACACATCGGCGCAAACAAATTCGATTTTATCGCCGAGCCCGTTTCTTTCGGCATTTGCGCGGGCGGTTCTGAGCGCGTCCTCGCTTACGTCCACCGCGCACACGCTTTCGGCTCCGCCCGCGGCTGCGTTGAGCGCGAAAGAGCCGGTGTGAGTAAAGCAGTCGAGCACCTTTTTGCCATTCGCTATTGCTGCGGTGCGGGCGCGGTTGAACTTCTGGTCAAGGAAAAAGCCCGTTTTCTGCCCGTTTTCAAAATCAACTTTATATATTATTCCGTTTTCGGTAATTTCCGTTTCGGTTGAGTCCGGGTGCGGCATCGCTTCATACCAACCCTTGCCCTGCGGCAGCCCCTCTTTTTCTCTGAGGTTTACGTCGTTTCTTTCATAAATGCCGTCAACGCGCTCCCCCTCATCCTCAAGGACCTCGCGCAGGAGAGGGTAAATAATATCCCTGAGCTTCTCCATGCCGTATGAAAGAACCTGCGTGACGATTATGCCGCCGTATTTATCCGCTGTGAGCCCGGGCATACCGTCTGCCTCGCCGAAAATCAGACGGCAGCTGCTCAGGTCGCCCTGCATTACCGTCCTGCGGTAATCAACAGCGTATTTTATTCTCCTTTTCCAGAAAGCGGAGGTAAACTGCTCGTTCGGGTTTGAGGAAAGGAGTCTTATCCTGATTTTGCTGTGCGTGCTGACAAAGCCCGTGCCGAGATAAGCCCCCTTCGGAGATGACACATGCGCAAGGCATCCGTTTTCGGCATCTCCGAATGAGCCGGTTATCTCCTGAGCGTACACCCAGGGGTGCCCCGCGCGTATGGCCGCTTCGGCTTTTTTATTTACTTGGAATATCGGAAAATCTTTTCTGTCCATAAAATCCGCTCACAAAAAAACACAATGCCGGATGCATAAACATCCGGCACCGTGTTTTGGGGAAAGAGAAAATAAAAATGAAAAAAGAAGATGTCAAAAAAGTCGGACAAATCTGTCCTCGCGTGGTATATTACCGCAAATTTTGTGTTTTTTCTTTGCCGGTTTTGAAACAAAATATTAACAATGTGTTAATACGCTTCTTTTTTTCACATTTTTCTTCCCGATTTGTCCGAAAAACGGCATATCGGATGTTTATTTTTCTGTCTGAACCCGTTTTTCAGCGGACCGCAGTCAGCGCCGCTGTTTTTTTCCGGGTAAAATCCGCTCTGTATAATTATGTAATATTTATGCTTCGAGGAAAGCTTTGAAGCCTTTGAACGCCATATAGACATCCGCCTTGGCAACAACTTCAAACGGGGCGTGCATAGAGAGCACCGGAACCCCTACATCGACTACCTGAGCGCCGAGGTTTGCTATGTACTTGGCGACCGTTCCTCCGCCGCCCTCGTCAACCTTGCCGAGCTCGCCCGTCTGCCATACGACACCTGCCCTGTCAAATGCGCTGCGCACCGCAAACACAAATTCGGCGTTTGCATCGTTTGTGGCGCCCTTGCCGCCCGAGCCGGTATATTTGGTAAGCACAATGCCCTTGTTGAGATAAGCCGCATTCTGCTTTTCGTGGACACTGCCGAAGGTGGGGTCATAGCCCGCGTTCACATCCGCCGAAAGGCAGGTGCTGTTTCTGATGACATCCCTGTACTCCGCTTTGTCAATCGCTCCTATATCCGCGATAAAGTGCTCAAGGTAGGCGCTCTGAAGGCCGGTGTTGCCGTCGGAGCCTATTTCCTCCTTGTCGGTGAGCACGGTGACGGTGGTATATTCGGGCTTCTTCACGGCAAATGCCGCCATAACCGACGGATAGGCGCACACTCTGTCGTCATGGCCGTAAGAACCTATCAGACTGCGGTCAAAGCCGATGTCAACCGCGGGATACGCGGGCACCGCTTCAAGCTCCGCCGAGAGGAAATCCTCTTCAATTATGCCGTATTTTTCGTTGAGTATCTTAAGTATATTGAGCTTTACCGCCTTGTCGCTCTTCTCGCTGCCGAAAGGTCTTGAGCCGATGAGGATGTTGAGCTCCTCACCTTTTATGACCTTTGTCATGGGTCTGTCTGCCTGCTGCTTGTCAAGGTGCGGAAGCAGGTCGGTTACCACAAACACCGGGTCGCCGGGCTCATCGCCTATGCGCACGGTGATTTTTTTGCCGTCCTTGGTGAATATAATTCCGTGAAGGGCAAGAGGCACTGTCGGCCACTGGTATTTCTTTATGCCGCCGTAATAATGGGTCTTGAAAAGAGCAAGCTCATCCTCTTCATAAAGGGGGTTGGGCTTGAGGTCAAGGCGGGGGCTGTCAATATGCGCGGCGAGAATTCTGACTCCGCACGCGCTGCTCTTTTTGCCGAAGGTGCAGAGAATAACCGCCTTTTCGTGAATAACGGAATAAACTTTATCGCCGGCTTTATACTTTTTACCGGTCTCAAACTCTGTGTAGCCCTGACCGCGGGCAAGCTCTGCGGTGTATGCCGCCGCCTCTCTCTCTGTGCGGCAGGCGTTGAGAAATTTAATATAATCGCCGCAGAATTTGTCTGCTTTGGCTATTTCCTTTTCGTCACAGACATAGCTTGCGTGCTTCGGCTCATAAAAAAGCTTTTCTTTCAGATTTTCCTGCTCGGTCTTTTTGCTCATTTCAATTCCTCCGTTATGAATTTTATTACTGCCTTCTCTGCGTCTGAAGGGTTGATGTTTTCTATAATGTAATCCGATTTCGCTACATAATCGGCTTCGTTTTTCTGCGCGGATAACCTCGCCTCAATTTCGCTTTCGCTTATTCCGTCCCTCTGAGCAAGGCGCTTTATTCTTTCCTCCCTCGGGGCGGTAACGCACACAGTTTTTGCGCATATACAGGCAAGCGGGCTTTCAAAAAGCACGGGCGCGTCAATGATTGACGCTCTTGCGCCCCTTTGCTCACCCTTGTGAATTTCCTCAACCGTGAGGCGGGTTATTTCAGGGTGTGTCGCCTTGTTGAGAAGCAGGGTTTTTTCCGGTGAGGAAAACGCTCTTCCCGCGAGACGCCTGCGGTCAAGCTCACCGTTTATAATTATATCGTCGCCGAAATATTCTTTAAGCTCGGCGAGCACCTCGGAATCAGTCACTGCTTTCCGGGCGAGAGCATCGGTGTCAATCACATTGAATCCCTGAGAAGCAAACACCTCTCCTACGGTGGTTTTGCCCGCGCCTGACTGCCCGGTGAGCCCGAAAACGGGGCGGCTGAATTCAAGATCGATTACCCTGAACGCCGCCGAGCGGAGCAGGCGGTTATAAACCGCGAGCCCGACTCCTTCTGTGTCGGGGCATCTGACAAACGCGTATTCGCAGCCGGTTCCGTCAACCCTGCGAAGCGCGTCAAAGATATGCTCTGCCTGCGATGCCGCGTCGTCCTTCGCTCCGTACTCCACGGCGCATTCAAACGCGCTGCCCTCCCCGTCAAAACATACCGCGCATGTCCTGTATTTCTGAGCCAGCAGGAATCTGCTGTAGCTTTCAAAACTCCCTTTGATTATAGTGACCTTTGCCTTTGGGGCGTAATGCTTGTATTTCATGCCCGGGGACTGTGCTTTTTCGCCTTTTTCAAGCTTTTCAAACACGGCGTGCGATATTTCAACCCTGCCGAGAACCTGCTCAAGCTG
>JAEELT010000061.1 GCA_016282855.1 Clostridiaceae bacterium
CAATATGATTGACGCTTCAGAATGCGCTCTGCCCGAATGCACCTGGTTTGTGCGTGACTGGCTTCACTGTAACGGAAACGCTGGCATAGATGAGCTGTTTAATCTTGTAATGACAAGTGATGATGTCTCCGTTTCGTCTTTCGAAAAATTCCCGCAGTTTCTAGAGGCGGATGATGACGCCGACACCGTTTATCCCGTCACAGGCGCTCCGGATGAATATGCAAGGTTCAAAGCCCGGCCTTCTTATCTGAATTTCATCAGATTATTGTTCTCATTTTTTAAAGGATTATTCAAAACATAAAAAATCCCCGGAGCATCAAAAGTTTCCCTGATGCTCCGGGGTGATTTTATTTGTGTTATGAGTTGCCTGTAATGCTGAACCAGAGATTCTTAAAGAAGTTCACTATAGCATCAATGATATTCTTGCCGCCGAGAAGAAGCTTATCAAAGAAGTTTCCGTCTTCAAGGAGCTTTTCTGCGCTGAGCAGGTATGTTTCATAGGAATCAGGATTGGATTTGTCAAGTGTTATAACCCGGAATCCTCTGTTTCGGTCGTTATAGGAGTGGAAGGTGATTCCGGGTGTGGATACAAGGTCAATGCCTTCGTATGGAACAACGAAGCTATTAATATGGTCATGACCGAAAAATACACCTATGACATCGCCCTGTGCAATCATCGCGTCAAGTTCTGCGTAACCGGGTTCAAAATTTGTTGAGGGCGGGCAGGGAGATTCTCCCAGCCAGTTGTCTTCGCCTTTTGAGTAATCTGGAAGCACATAGTATTTGCCACCATGTTCAATCGCACCTTCAGTACCTTTGGGAACTTCTTTGAGAGCTTTGTAAATCTGGGGAGGAACAATATGCTGGAAAGCGATGGAGGGAACAGCATTACCGCCGTTTGCTTCCTTGAGCTCATTTGATTTATCAATATACCAGCTGACCTGCTCGGGAAGAACATAGCCGTAACCGCCGATATTTTCATCAACGTTGTAGTTTCCGGAATCTACGCACCAGATGTTGAAAGCGACCTTGTCGCTGCCGGAGGATTCAAATATAGGAACATTGTATGTGCCAGCGTTTATTGTGCTTTTGCTGCCGACGGTTTTTTCGGCAACGACGCCAGCGCACCCGATATAACAGGAGTAACTTTCATACTGCTCAATTTGTTCAAGCTTAGTGTAAGGAGTGTTGTCATCATCATGGTTTCCGAAAACTGCCGCAACGGGAACACCTATTTCTTCAAATAGATCCATAACCTGCTTGAGAGCAGACTGAGCAAGTCCTTTGGTGCCGCATGAATAGCCGGCTATATTATCACCGGTGAGAACAATAAGGTCGGGTTTACTCTCGGCAACTGCATTCTTTATTGATTCCTTTGCAAGGGTCGAGAGAAGCGCGTCATCCTGAATGTCTGCAACTTGAAGAATGGTGAATTTTCCTTCCTTATTGAAAGCGAGATGAGCCTTTTGCGGGCGGGAAACATCTACATCTGCGGCAAATGAAGGAATAAGGAGTGAAAATAAGATAATAATTGTTAAAAACAATGCGATTGCTTTTTTCATATTCTGATTTCCTTTCTGAGTTTATGCTATTATTATAAACCTGTACAAAATAAAATCAAGAGATTTTTTATCTTTCTATATGTTTCTCAAAGAAGCCGAGAGCTTTCTCGATGGCATCAATGCCGGCTTTGCTCTCGGAGGCAAGCACGCTGAAAACGTGAGGTAGGTCAACTCCGTCATATTTCGGGTAGTTGAGAAGCAGGGTTTCCGTTCCCTTGTTTCTGAGCAGTTCCGCCTGCTCTACTGTCTGCTTAAGCCCCAGTGTATCGCCGCTGCTTGTGATAAGGCAGGTGGGCGGGAAGACGGCAAGAGGAGCAATTTCATCAAAATTCATGTAATTGTATCCGGCCTCGTTTTTGTAGTTTTTGCCCCACATCTTTTTTGTGTAAAAACCGATTACTCCTTTTTTCTTCGCGCTTGCGACAGGCGAGGTCAGCAGAAGTGTTTTAAGCTTGATTCCGGGATCGGCGGTTTTGAATACATCTCTGAGTTTTTCACTCTCAAGCAGAGCGGCGCAGTAACTCGCGAGCATTCCGCCCGCGGAGTCTCCGGTCAGCATTATGCTGTTACTGTCACAGGGGTATTCTTCAAGGTGAAGCGAAATATAATCAAGAGCGCTCATTACATCACGCAGCTGCTCATATACCGTCACCTCGGGCACAAGACGGTAGCTTAAGTTGAATACGGTGTATCCTCTTTTCGCCAGATTTAGGCAGTAGATTTTGTTTAATTCCTTTGTGCCGTACATCCAGCCGCCGCCGTGAATATCAATGATTACAGGCAGTTTGCCGTCTGCGTTTTCGGGATAATATACGTCGAAAAGATGAAGCGGATTACCGTCATCAATATAGGGGGTATCGCATATCCTCCTGATTCCTTCCGGCTCACTCTGAGAGGCTATGTTTTTTGCATCGCTTTTTTCTACGCTTTTCCAGAATAATTGACAGAGTCCCATAAACAGTGACATGATATCGCCTCCGTATTTTTTTATCATTATATCACGTTTTTATACGTTTGTGCAATTGCCGCTTGAAAAAAACGGGTTTGAATATTATAATTTTATTGTGGAAATAAGGTCTGTAATTTTATTATTGATTAAATTTTTAAATCGATAAGAGGTTGATGATTTATGTTAAAAATATTCGCTTCACTGCTGACTGTAATTTATGCGTTTCTTGCGTCTGCGGGAATTATTCAGAATAATGCCGGAAACTGGGCTCTTGATATTCCCGTTTATGAGGGCGGAAGAATCTGCGATGAAATCTATCTCGACGGCTCGGGAATAATCAGCGACGCCGAAGGCCCCACCGGTAAAGAAAGCAGGATGGAGCTTATCAAATATACCACTGCAGATGAATATGCGGAATACTGCGATAAGCTCGGAAAATCAGGTTTTGACAGTGTTTATTCCGGTTCTCTCGGCGGAGTTTCCTGCAATGCTTTCAGAGACGGCGATAAGCTTTATTATACTTATTTCACCGGAAACAAAAACGAAGTAAGAATAATTGAGGATAATAACACCCGCTCTTTTGAGGATTTCAGTTATTCCTGTAATGAGGGAGAGGGCGTGACAATATATCAGTTTGATTATCCCTATGCCGATTTCGGCGAACATAAGGATGAAGATATCTATTCCACAAACGGAATGATGTATATAATCCGTCTCGCCGACAACAGCCTTATTGTCATTGACGGCGGCTCAATCAGGCAGTCATCAGATAAAAATATCGATGAGTGTATGAAGCTCATGCGCAGAATAACGGGCGCCGCAGAGGGAGAGAAAGTCAATATAGCCCTCTGGTACGGCACTCACGGCCACAGCGACCACGTTACATTTTTCTATAAATTAATCGGTTATTATCACAATGATATCAATCTTGAAAGAGCCATGTTCAATTATCCTTCCCTGTCACTGGTTGAGCATGATGAGAGGATTGATATGTATCGCGACAGGCTTAACAGCTTATATCCCGATGTAAAATATCTCTGCCCTCATACGGGAATGCAGCTTTGCATCGCGAATGCTCATATCGATGTGCTCTATACTCAGGAGGATGCGGTAAATGCTCTCACGGGCAAAACGCCGGTCACAAATGCCAATGACGGCTCCCTTGTCTGCAGAATCACGGCTGCCGGGAAGCGATTCCTTGTTCTCGGAGACAGCAATGTGCTCGCACAGGATAAAATAACCTCGATTCATGAAAAAGAAGAGCTCAGGTGCGATGTCATACAGGCGGCCCATCATCTCTATAACCCTGTAGCTGTTATATATGATTATGCCGATGCGGAGTATGTTTTATGCCCCATGTCCGAGGGCAGGGGAATGTGGCTCCCGGGCAACGCCTCGGCGCGTTTGTTTTATGAAAAATCAAGAATGCTTTACGCCGGCAACGCCATGTATATCATTGATATGAATGAGGACGGATTAAAGCTGAGAGAAGATCACACGGATTGTGTTCCTTATGATGATTCATCAATGAATGATGTACATTAGCCAAAAATGTCTGACATATTTTTATTATAACCGGGTGGTTTATCAATGTATAAAAAAGCAATTAAAATTTTCTGTATATTCTTATCGGCAGTAATTGTTTTCTCTTCATCTCTGCCGTGTTTTGCCGACAGCGGCGAAAATGATAAAACAATACACTCTTCAGATTATCCCACAATTATAATCACAGGATATTTTATGCCCGGATTATACGAGAATTACGGCACAAAGGATCAGAAAGAGATCTGGGCCATGAAAAAGACTCTGCCCAAATTGGCCGGAGTTGCAGCGGTTGCGCTGGCTTTTTTACCGGCATTGTTTATTCCCGGCGGCGGAGAAATCTGCGGAAAAGTCGCAGCCCGGGTATTTTCGGGATTATTTGAATTCAGCAAAGGCTCATATGATTATGAAACCCGCAGTCAGGAGCCGTGTGAGGCGAGCCTTGTCTATTATAACGAAAACGGGCTGAATTTTATAGACGAAAAACTCAGCAAAGAGCTCGGGAAAAAACAGGGCGCAGATAATGTATTCACATTCGCTTATGACTGGCGCGATAACGTGACCGATACGGTTGAAGATCTCAATACTTTTATTGACGGCGTGATTGAATATAACGGCTCAGCCAAAGTAAATCTTTTCGGCCTCAGCTTCGGCGGACTTATCGCGGGAACGTATCTCAGCAAATACGGCGAAAAAAGCAGAATTAACAATGCGGTTCTTGATGTCCCCGCTCTGGGGGGAACAGAAGCAATCGGGAAATTCTTTGAAAACCCCGAGCTTAAGTTTAATACTGCTAAGAATTATTTCGGAGATTTGCTCAGATTGGGAATAAATATCAAAAAGTTTCTTTTACCTCCCGAAACAGGTAAAGCAATTAAAACGTTTGCCGAAAACACGGCGGATATTACTCTTTCATGGGGCAGTTTCTGGGATCTGATGAAAACCGATGATTATGAAAAAATGAAAGCCGCTTATCCCGGTACTCCTGCCGAAATATTCAAAAAGAGCGATG
>JAEELT010000062.1 GCA_016282855.1 Clostridiaceae bacterium
ATCCGATTTCACTTGACTTAACGGGCAATATTTGATAGAATATTGCCCGTTGATACGCCTCCTTAGTTAAATGGATATAATAAGCCCCTCCTAAGGGCTAGTTGTGGGTTCGATTCCCGCAGGGGGTGCCAACATTTTTGGTTAAATGGATATATCAAAGGCTCCGCCTCCCATATGGATACCATTTTTCTCAAAATAACTATTGATTTTTTTTTAATAGTGTGATAATATCTCATACGTTCCGATTATATGCGCCGTTAGCTCAGCTGGATAGAGTGCATGGCTACGAACCATGAGGTCGGGGGTTCGAGTCCCTCACGGCGCGCCATAAAAAAGACTTGCTTAAAGCAAGTCTTTTTTATTTTTTATTTTTTATTCAGTTGCAGTATTTTGAAAAACCTCAAAATCAATCATTTTTTCACAGACAATTCTCTCTTTTCCCGGATAAGCCAAAAAACGAATACCGAAAGAGAAAAAATAAACATCGGAATAAAATGAATAATAAACGAAACAAACGTATCGCTCATTATTCCCGAAATCTTATCCGGATTAATATAAAACTGTAAGATTGACGGTGAGGCATTGTTGACAGCATGCATTATTGCTGCCGGCCAGACAGAACCGGTTTTCACGGTTATAAATGTCAGCAGAATTCCCAAAAACACACAGAGAATGCACATTGCCGCAAATCCCGTATATGGATATCCTTTGTATTCTGTCCCGAAATTGTGACCGACATAGGTCAGAGGCCAGTGCCAGATTCCCCAGATAACTCCGCCGAGAACTACTGCTTTTCCTGTACCGCAGATTTTTATGAGCTTCGTCATCATATATCCGCGCCAGCCTAGCTCTTCACCAAGGCCACCGATAGAAAAAAACACTCCGGAAACAATCGCCATAAGTGGAAACATATATGCGTTTCGCACATCGGTAACAGCTGTATTTAAAAATTGTTTATCAAAGCAATCAGGTTTAATGATAATCTTGAGCAGATTTCCGAGTTCTGTATAAATCCAGGGCAGCAGTATCGCAATAATATAAAAGATATATTTGCGGTTTTTCAGGTCAATGCCGAGCATCATCGAGACTTCGCCCGTAAGGCGGTATCCCTCTTTTGTTATATATCTTGTAATTATTACTCCAATGGCGGGGCAGAGCATACCGAGCGTACAGATAAGATTTCCGATGCCTGATAGGTTTCCGCTCTCATCAAGGAAACTGTTTCCCGGAATTATTAATGAAAAGAACAATGCCCAGGAAATTGCAAATGTAATTCCGAGATAAATCAGCAGTTTCTTTGTTTCTTCTTTTCTCTGAGTATTATTCATCAATATCCGCCTCCCTGTTTCTGCAGACAGCGCAGGTCAGCTTATATGAGAGATAATACAAAGCCGAAGCTATAACCGGGCAAAAAACAATCATCATATTTAACTCAAATTCATGCGTTTTTGTCCATTCAATATAATTGAATAAATCTATATTTCCAAATACATCGAGATTACCGAAGAAAAACCATCCGATCACAAAGAGGAAGAGAATCTCCAGAATTGCGCTCTTTACGCCGGTTGCCTTTTTGCTCCCGAGAGTAAGGAAGAACGGAAGCTCGATTCCCGCAATAAACAGCGAGGCGCTTGAAAAAATAATCAGAAAAGACTGAAGGGTTTTCACAATATCAGTAAAAGAATTGTCGCCCGAGCGCGAAAAATATATTTCGCACCATATCAGCTCCATAGACATTGCCGCATAAACCGCAACGGCGAGGAAAATATACTTTGAAGCAATATATGTATTTTTGCCGAAGGGCAGGGATTTTGTATACGCCATTATCTTATTCTTTTCATCCTGCGCAACAAGCCCCTTTATCCATACAAAAGGAAGGCCGATTCCCGCAACCGTGAATAATGCAGGCATTGTCCAGAGAAATGCGTCAATCATATTGCCGTCGGCAAATCTGATTTCCTCGCCTGTTTCGCCGGATTGAACCATATCCGCCCCCGGAAGCGCAAGACGCAGAGCAATAAACAGAAGAGTGAATGCCAGCACGAGAATAAGAATTTTTTTGCCCTTTACGGCGAGAAAATCTTTATAGAGCATACCGCCCATTATGCGACACCTCTCTTTCTCTCAGCAAGCCATACCGAGGCAAACCAGCAAACAACGGCGGCCGCCGCCGCAGCGAGCATAAAGATATGAGGGCGCGATTCAAGAGCGCTTATAAAAGCTCTGAAAGTCCTCGCAATGCTTGAAAAATCATCGTTTATAAGAGCGTTTACAATATCTTTTATTTTCAGAGCGAGTATTAAGACACCGGCAGCACCGAGCGGAATAAAAGTCGAATACATAGAAGGAACTCCCGCATAATTCAGCAGTATTACGCATGACATGAATATCAGCATGCAGGCAGAAAGCGATATGAGAGTTCCAGCGCATTTAGAAAAAAGAATTATATCCGAAACTGACGAAATAACTGCAGCCATAGCAACATCAACCGCAAGGCCGACCGCCAGGAACAATACTGCCGTAACAAATTTCGATAAAACTCTCTTTTCCGTTGATATAGGAAGCGAAGCAGCAGTTTTATAGAACGAAGCCGTCTTGTCATCGGTGAATGAATCCGCGATATTTCCGGTGCAAACCAGAGGCAGCAGCATAAAAAACATAACCGAGAATTTTACGATTGATGCAATATCTAGCCCCGCTTCCGTCATACCGGAAACCGCCTCTCTCAGATTGCCGAACCGTTCGCTGAGAACAAACATAATCGCTACCGCAACCACTCCGTTGATTATAAAAGCGAACATTATAAACTGCTTTTTAAGGCAGTATAAATCTTTGATAATAAGACCTTTCATAACTGCCACCTCATCACGCAATTCCGTTTTTAGCCCTGTTGACATAATTAATCATTATCTCCTCGAGAGTGGCGGGCTCAATCACCATACCCGGGTAGAGACGCCTGCAGGCATCAGCATCATTTACGAGTATCTCGGCACCGTAAGCACCTTCCTGCTTATATACGGTAAAGGATTCACTGATTTCAGCAGCAACTTTATTTGAGCATTTGAGCAGAGCGTGTTTCTCGAGAATATCGTCTTTATTGCCGGCGAGCACTATCTTTCCGCCGTCAATAAACACAACTTCATCAGCGATTTTTTCAAGGTCACCCGTGATATGAGATGAGAGCATGATAGTATGGTCGTCATCGGTCATGAATTCCCTGAATATCTGAAGGATTTCGTTTCTGACAATCGGGTCAAGACCGCTTGTAGGCTCATCCATAACAAGCAGTTTTGCGTTATGTGAAAGAGCTGCGGCTATCTGGAGCTTCATTCTCATTCCGCGTGAAAATGCTCCGCATTTTTTATTTGAAGGAAGAGAGAATTTTCTGAGATTTTCAAAAAAAGTCTCATCGCTCCAATTCTTATAGGAATTACTGAGGATAACATTTATCTGTCTGGGAGTAAGGAATTCA